>JBEQAI010000263.1:0-5355 GCA_041640415.1 Ammoniphilus sp.
AAATTGGATGGAATTCTATTAGCATATTATACAACCCCATTCATTTCTAAGTTAATGGGGTTCCCCCAGGTTACTCCCTGCTTCCTAGCTCTACTGAGTATTATACAATAATTGTTAATTTTTTTTATACATTGAAAAGAGCAACCTGAGTCAATTATCTACTCTGGTTGCTCTTTTTTAAAGAAGCTTGTATCTAAAGCTCCACAATCGCCTCAATCGCTTTAGCGTTTGTTCACTTTAGTACTTTATTCAACTGAAATCTTCTTAAACAGTAAAAAAATCTCATTTCCCTTTCTCTTTTGGTATTATATCGTTTTTTCAATACACCTAAATTTTCATTTTGCTCTATTTATTCATTTGAGCGAGGAAGTCACCTAGAAGGTCGTCTAGCTCTTCTACCTCTTCTACCTGTTCTTCTACTTCGATAACTGGCGTTTCATCTCTCTTTGCTGTTTCCCAGACAAAATCATTTAAATCATCATCTTCCACTTCTACCTCACGGCTTGATGATGAATCCATACCATCCAAGCTTAATTCTCTACTAACCGCTGCTTCCTCCTGCAGATAAAGGGCCTCATCAATTTCTAATGCATTACTATTTAAGGACGCAAATAGCGAGGCTGTTCGAACAGGGTTAGCTAACAGTTGATAGACAATACTCCCTAATAGCGCTTCAGAGTGTTCATGCTTGAGCCAATCTCGTTGCGCTTTCGTGAGTCCTTGGGGCATGGGAATCGTTAGCGTTTCTCGTTGTCTGGATATAGAACCACTTACTCCGGTCATGACAAATTCCGCAATTTTACTGGAAAAATTTCTTCTTTCGGTTTTCTTGAGCTGTTGCAAAACCTTTAATATATGTTCAGGTGTATCCGAGGGAATTCGAAACGTAATAGGCTGCCCCCTCTTCATTTCTGTTTCCTTCATCACATCACCCTAGTTGGACTTTACCGTTTTTTGTTCATCACTTTGCTTCGCTTTTGCCGTTCTTCTTTCAAAATCAGCAATCAGTTTATAATAAGCATTCGCCATCATCCAGATGCTTTCTTTCTCATCCTCGAAGAAATCAATGTTATATCCATCTAAGTTATTATTTAACGTCTTCAAGTACTCTTTTAGGACAATGGCGCCTCCTCCAACAAAGTACCCGATTTCGGTTTGAGAGTTCTTTTGCCAGACATTTCGTAGATGACGATATTGTTTCTTTGCTAATTCAAGAAGAATGCGATCCACAATGTCATGGACGCTCGTCCGGCTACCTTTCACCATAATATGATTTCGATCATTTTTCTTCGTAATAATCTCCACAACATCTCGACGGCTATCCAGCTCAACGCCATGTTTAGAACGAATCTCTTCCCGAATTGCTTCAAGAGACTCTGAAACCCCTATGTTAAAACCCTGAGCTTTATCATCATCTACCTTGCGATTTCTAATGACGGCGATGTCGGTTGATAGACCACCAATATCTTGAATGATAACTTTTTTATCTATTAGATCTTTGTTAATGATATTTAAGTTATTATCCATCACTAGATTAATATAAGCAGCAAATCCTTCTGGATAAACCTTAACCTCTTCAAACTTAATATTTACCTTGATCCCTTGATATTTAGGCGTGACTAAAAACTCAACCTGGTGAACGGAGCTAACTAGACTAGAACGATAGGCCACATCCTTGCCTTCTTTTACTTCTCTAAGCGGAAGGCCTGTCCCTAAAACGTAGGTCGCATCTACCACATTATTTGTCCGTTTGAAGATCTCTTTATTCTCGTCCCGAACGGCATCTAAAGCCAACGCGGAGAGCAGCATAACAATGGTTTGATCTTCTTCAGACTTACTGCTTCCCGGATCCAGTTCCGTCGAATTCGTACTTTTCGTTGCTAAATGACCCACACGATAAATTACATTATTGCTCTTTAAAGTAGGAGAGTGCAGACGAACATGAATCCCATCGATAGGATCCTGGTTATCTAATTCCTCTATTCCAATAACAGGACGATCTGCTACATCTCTAGCGATCACATTGGGAATGTTGAGTTCAGACTCCATCTTCCCAAAAATTGCTTTTAACGAATCATTCCCAACATCTACGGCTGCAATTCGAGTTCTCGTCAACGAAACCATTCCTTTCACTTTACCAATTTAAGTAAAAGATTAACTTAAGTTTCGTGGTTTCGTCTATCCAACTTTTGTATCCATTTATTTGTATATTTGCATACAAAATAGTACACATGTCACGGACAAAGGATGTAAACCACTTTGTGTACATGCGTACGTTTTTGCATACAAATGAAAACATTTAGTAAACATGTATACATTGATGTAAACAATGAATGATTAACCACTAAATTATGGAAAAGGCTTCCTGAATTCATCTACACGGTTCACCGTATCAGGTCTAACGGCAAATTTTAAGGCCCCCCGATTTGGGTGGCCTCGTATTCATCTTTGAATGCTATAACGGCTAAATTTGAGGGTACCTGTCTTATGACAGGTACCCTTCCCCATAGGTAGCTTTAGGTAATTTATCAGAAGGCGAAACAGTTCATTTATTCCATTTCAGTCGATATCCTAAGAACCGTTCGTTTATCACGTATCTTCGATTTCGAATATACGCGGGCGGGTCATGGAGGGTCCCCGTACTCAGTCAAGTATGTTCATCCTTTCTTAAGCGTCCGGAAATAACCATTAAAAAATTATTGCAGCTTTCTGGGATTCCACCAAGCACCTACTGTCCGTTGGAAGGAATTATTGCGCTTTCTCCCCTATTGGCAAAGTCACCTCCACCGTGGTTCCCTCATTCAATCTACTTGTGATGTTTAGCGATCCTTGATGATCTTCAATGATGATTTTACGACAGACCATGAACCCTAGCCCTGTTCCCTTTTCTTTTGTGGTATAAAAAGGTTCCCCAATTCTCTTCAGTTTGTCTTCGGGAATGCCCTCACCCTGGTCAATAATGCTTAAGAGAATGCTATCATCATCGTTATTGTTAACCGATAACATAATATGCCCGCCATTAGGCATCGCTTCTATCGCGTTTTTAAGAAAATTGATTAAAACTTGCTTTATTTGATTTTCATTACATTGTATAAAAGTCGGCACATTTTGTTCGTACTTTAGTTCCACTTCAATATTATGCAAATGCATCTGAGAATCCATAAGTGTGCAAACCTGCACAAGCAAGGCTCTTAAATCAACTTGCTTAAATTGTATAGCTTGCGGTTTTGCGAGGAGCAACAACTCATTTAAAATGAGTTCAATTCGATTCATTTCATCTGTTAAAATATCAAAATAGTAAGGCTTTCCGTTACCCTCTGATTTCATCAATTGATGAAATCCCTTGATCGCCGTTAAAGGATTGCGAATTTCATGGGCGATGCTCGCAGCAAGCTGACCCGCTAGGCTAAGTTTCTCCGAATTCAAAAGCAGTTCCTGGGCCTTTTTCCTTTCCGTGATATCGCGTATAATGGCGCTCCAGTAATTTTCGCCATTCGTTTGCCAACAGTTAAGAGAAATCTCCGAAGGGAACTCCGTGCCGTCTTTTCGAAGTCCGCTCAATTCCACCATTCGTCCAATTGCCATTGATTGTCCTGTGGCACGTAGGCCCTCCACACCTCGGCGATATTTTTTTTTGAGACGCTCAGGGACAATGATCTCCATATCTTGTCCGATGGCTTCCTGTTCGTTATAGCCAAAGAGCGCTTCCGCCGCTTTGTTCCATGCGATAATCTTCATCCACTGATTTGCCAAAATAATGGCGTCGCTAGCCGATTCAACGATCGATTGCTTGGCCTGCTGTGCTGCTTTCTTCGCAAGAAGGAGCTCATTTTCAAGTTTGTGTCTATTCACTGTTCTGATAAGGATACAATCAAAGACCATTGCTCCGTTACGTTCGCAGCATATTCCATTAAAAAGGACGGGCACTTCAGACCCGTCGCCGGACTTCAAAGAGAAGTATATTTCCTCCACCTTGCCATGCAACTTCAACATAGGAAAAATGTAAATTTGGTAGAAAAGCTTGCTTGACTCCGTTAAAATTGCATCGACTTGACGACCCTGAGTACTGCTACGTTCTGCAATGATCCACTCCAAGAGCTTATCATTAATCGAAAGAATGACTCCATCTAGGGACAGTGATAAAAATCCGCATGGCAACTGATTTGCATGTATGTTCATATGTCTTGCGACTTTGAGAGGTAGTCTTTGATCAGTGCAATCGTTTCCTCAGGATGACTCAAATGAGGACAGTGCCCCGTTGCTTTCATAAATAGAATTTCGCTGCCAGGCATGCGGCGATGAATATATTCTCCTACTTGTCTCGGAGCGATCGCGTCATCAGCGCATTGTAAAACAAGCGATGGAACGGTAGCTTTTAGAAGATCCCCTCGGTTATCGGAGAAGAAGGTCGCCCTAGCAAAGTTGCCGGCAATAATCGGATCGGTCGAACAAAAACTCTCTTCCAATTCCTTGGACAAACTCTGGCGATCCGCATTTCCCATGATAATAGGGGCGAGATAGTTTGCCCACTGGATATAATTTTTCTCCATCAATTCAATGAGACCTTCGAGATCTCTTTTTTCAAAACCGCCAGCGTAGTCAGGAGGATCATTGATATAACAAGGGGAAGGTCCGATCATAATTAGACGTTCAAAATATTGGGGGTCCTGTATAGAAGCAATCAGTCCGATCATGCTGCTGACGGAGTGTCCTACGAAAATAGCCTTTTGTAATTGGAGAGCAGCAAGAACATCTAATACGTCCTGGGCATAACCGGAGAGTTGACTGTATCTTGTAGGGTCGTAGAATCGAAGATCGGTCTTTCCTGCACCTACGTAATCAAAGGTAATAATGCGATAATCTTTTTCAAAAGATGAAGCGACATACCTCCACATCCTCTGGTCACAGCCGAAGCCTGGAGCGAAGATGATGGGCTTATCACCAAATCCTGTTATCTTCACGTCGTTTCGCTTTATAATATCGATATTGTGACCCACACAAGGCACCTCCTTATAAATAAAATGAGTAACACAACACTAAAAAATTTTACTCTGAAATTGAATTAGTACCTTAAAAGAAAATTATTACAATTTGATTATAATGATTGTTCAATCTTTCAATTCTGTCAAGGATTTTGTGTAAACTCTTACTCGATTTACTAAGAGCCCCCTTCTTATTTCCGCCAATTCCGTGATGGTGCAGGATCCCATTGCTAGAAATCCTCCACCTCTTGCTGGAGCATCCATTTTAAATATTTCTTCTTGTATTCTTCGGTGACTCTTTGCATCACATAAATATGCTTTAAGTACTTTTGCACGAGTAATTTCATCAAATTTACTGAGATTCACGCGAACA
>JBEQAI010000264.1:0-5342 GCA_041640415.1 Ammoniphilus sp.
GATCAATATCGAAGAAAACAATTTTATAAGCCATCTTAAACCTCCGCATTTGGAATCGTGTCCATTGTAAGTCATTTATATGGTGCCTGTCACTCCCCGAATATTGTCGATTGCTGAAATGAATTGTTTTGCAAGGCAAAATCAGGTACATTGATAATGTAATTTGACTGACTGAATGAATCGACAGAAGGCAGGAATAACATGAGCGAGGGGTACGAAATCTACGCTGTGACAAGACTGATTAAGAGATACGACTACGATGGGGCATGTGAAATTCTTGACCTGCTCGAATGGCAGGATAATCCCATCTATTTGCTAATCCAAAGTTGTCAGCACTGTTTAAATTTTAACTTTAAAAAAGCTCTGCAACTTACGGATGCACTTGATCAAGACCTATTTGCCGCTTATCCCGCTATCATGAGACATATCGATGAATTGCCTATCTTAATAGAAGGGAAGCCTCACCATATTTTCAACGAACTATTAGACAATTTAATTATTCAGCTAGAAAGAGAAGCTTACACCGATTTTTTAGGCAGGATCTTTCAGCTGCGAGAATTACTATATAAGAATGCAGTCATTCAATTTAAAGAGCGCAAGGAATATTCGTTGAGAGATCCCATTTATCAAAAAAAGCTTTTTGAAAGACGCTTTAAAATCAACCAGACCTTGCTGAATGGGATGAAGGAGATTCTCCGAACTGGGGGAGGCCGCTGGAAAAGCATCGTGAACTTACTTTCGGGAAAACCCATGAGTGAGTTGATGGATTTAAGACATCGTACTATTGTAGCGCATGGAATAGAAACTGTCTCATTAAACGATATCAAGCGAATTTATGGTTCAACAGAACAGATCCTTGATGATTTATCACAAGTATTTAGCTTTTTAAACATCCCTATCCGACCACACAAGTACAAAGAACTAAACAAAGAAATCATACAAATCTTACAGATTTAACAGACTTAAAGTCCATCTGCAATTAATGAACAATCATAGAGAGAAGGGTTTTTGTGAAAACAATAGAAGCAAAGCTCAAGGCCATTATGATCGCGGACAATCCTGAAACCTTTGTTACACGAAGGCTAACGGAGGTGGAGTTGCAATTTGGAGGCATAGAGGGGGATCGCCACTTCGGAATCACTTTCCCTTCAGATTCCAGACAATCCATGTACCCAAGGGGAACAGAGATCTTGAATCGTCGCCAGCTCACAATCGTCTCCGAGGAAGAACTTGCCCTGATCGCTCAAGATCTTGGCGTCGCACAAATTTTGCCTGAATGGTTGGGAGCTAATCTATTATTGGCGGGAGCTTCCGAGCTCACGAAGCTGCTCATGGGATCACGCTTCCTTTTCCCAGACGGGACAGGGCTAATCTGCATGGGGGAGAATAAGCCCTGCACCTTTCCGGGCGAAATCATTCAACAACACTACCCTGAACACCCTAACTTAGCTGCAGCTTTTGTAAAAGCGGGTTATAAGCGCAGAGGAATCGTTTGTGCCGTGGAGCGGCCAGGTAACATACAAGATGGAGATACTGTAACTATTTTAGTCAATAACTTTGAGAACCCTATGCAATAAGACCGCCGATCTTATCGTGTGGTCTTTTTCTTTCCAGAGACCTTATGATAAAGTAACTGTAACTGTAACGCAAAGTAACCGTTGAGAAGAAGTAGACCAAGGCACAAAATTTATGGAGCTTATCCATTAGTCCGTTAGAGGTGTTTCGATTGAATATCGTGTCCTTAGCGATGGGTGGCTTCTTCGGATCCATCAGTCGCTATAGTTTAGGCGAATGGCTTCATACAGAACAAGGATTTCCAATTGGAACACTCCTGGTTAACTTACTGGGTTGTTTGATCTTAGGATGGTTTTTCACTATGAGTACCACAAGGTGGGAAAAAATAAGTCCTCAATTAAAACTAGGCTTAGGAACAGGGTTTATAGGATCGTTTACAACCTTTTCAACCTTCTCAGTTGAAACCTTGCATCTTCTTTCGCAAGGAAAGCTTGGTTTCGCTTTGGTTTATGTCCTAACCAGTGTAGGAGGGGGAATTTTATTGGCCTTAGCAGGAGTTCAAATAGCAGCTCTTGGTTCAAAAAAACACACTTATAAGGAGGGATTGAAGTGATCATCGCTGTGGGTCTTGGCGGCATCTTGGGAGCCCTTACGCGGTACTACTTCGGAAAGTTTATCATGGAGAGAAGCTCGCTTGATTTCCCCTTAAGCACTTGGATTATAAATATATCAGGCTCGTTTCTTCTTGGCTCTGTGGCCCATTTATACCTGCAGGAGCAACTTGCGAACTGGATTTGGTTCTTTCTTGGAATAGGATTTCTGGGTGCTTATACCACCTTTTCTACCTATGGTTATGAGTCGATTCAGCTCATACAGAAGAGACGATTCAAGACGGCCCTTTTGTATATTCTTACCTCCACATTTCTTGGCCTCGCATTCGCATGGATAGGGTTCCAAGCCGTGCAATAATCTGTTATAGTTCTAATATATTACATATAACTGCGGGGAGAGCTTATGATTACGCAAAACAGGGCCATGCCGGCTCAGAGGGCTAAGGGGATATTCTTAGTGATTACTGCCGCTATTTTATGGGGAGTATCCGGTACCGTAGCACAATACTTATTTGATCTACAGGGGTTTAGTGTCGATTGGTTAGTGGTTACTCGCTTGTTAATTGCAGGGGTAATTTTGCTCGTTTTTGCGTACAGGAAAGAGGGGCCAAGAATTTGGATCATATGGAAGGGGAGAAAAGATCGGGTAAATCTGCTTCTGCTCAGTCTTCTTGGCATGCTCGCTGTACAATACACCTATTTTGCAGCAATTAAACATGGGAACGCAGCAACGGCTACGATTCTTCAATATTTAGCCCCCGTTCTGATTACTTGCTATATCGCGATACGGGTTAGAAAGGCTCCTTCGATTAAAGAACTGTTTGCTGTTTTACTTGCCGTTTTGGGAACGTTTCTTCTTGTAACTGAAGGAAGGTTTGAGGGACTTACCATTTCCAAGGGGGCATTGTTCTGGGGGCTATGCTCGGCCATTGCCCTCGCTTACTACACGCTGCAGCCTCTTACTTTACTGGCTAAATGGGGATCGACCCTTGTCATCGGTTGGGCTATGCTCATTGGTGGCACTAGTTTTAGCTTTATCCATCCTCCTTGGGTTTTTCAGGGTGAATGGACGTTATCTGCCCTTTTGGCAGTCATCTTCGTTGTGCTATTTGGTACCGTCATTCCCTTTTATTGCTACTTGGAGAGCCTACATTACCTTAGTGCTTCGGAGACGAGCGTTCTCGCTTGCGTTGAACCACTTTCTGCTGCCTTATTAGCGATCATATGGCTGAAAGTATCGTTTGGGATAATGGAATGGGTGGGGACGATATGTATTGTAAGTACCATCATGATCCTAGCTCTATCAAAAGGAAAGCCTGCGGCCGATAGAGAAGGTTCTGTCGTGGAAAGGAAAGAGGCTGGATAGATAAATAACATTATAGGATTAGCCAAAAAACCTTACTCAGATCTAGACAGAAGTAAGGTTTTTTATAAGCTTGCTTTCTCTAGGATTTCTTGCTGCTGTGCCCACAATTCCTGTGATTGAAGTCGAATAAGGGCAATAGACAGTTGGTGCACAGTGGAGTCAAAATTGATAATAGGAAGTCTTATCTCTGTCTGAAAAGCACTATGCGCACTATAAAGAATACACTCGATTTGAGATTCATGAACCTCTAACTCCTTATAATAAGGATATTCACATTGCATAAAGGCTTCTTTTCCATTTACCATCGTCATTTTCTCTCACGCTCCAATATGTTCTTGTAACAACATAATAGCAAGGTTTTTAACGTTTTGATGTGAGTTATATCACACTGATTGAGGGAGAAGATTGCGTTATGATTCGTTGAATGTAATAATAACTAGAGCATAAAGAAAGGTGGAATTTGGATGAATTGGGATCATGTCATTCGAAACGGTGTTCTTGTGACTCCACAGAGCATGTTTGAAGCTGATATCTATATCAAAGATGGGAAAATAGCCGCCATCTCCAAGGAACGCTTAGAAGGAGAGGCTAAGGAAGAAACGGACGCAACAGGTCAGTATGTTCTCCCAGGACTTATGGATACCCATATCCACTCGAGGGATCCTGGACCTACACATAAGGAAGATTTCTTCACTTCTACAATGGCTGCTGCGGCCGGTGGGATTACCACGGTGTTTGAAATGCCGAATACGAAGCGAACCATTAACAGTGCCGACAATTTTCATGCCCAAGTAGAAAATTTATCTTCCAAAGCTCACGTCGATTTTGGTTTATGGGCCATCTGCCTTGGCAAGCTAAACCTTCATCGTCTTCAGGAGCTGAATGAGGCCGGCGTGATTGGGTTTAAGTTTTTCTGGGGCTATGCTATCAATAGCGAGACATTTGAGTTGGAGTATAACTATAAACCGGGAATGCCTAACGTCATTCCTCCGCTTCATGATGGTGAAGTTTACTTGATCTTTGATGAAGTCGCGAAAACGGGCAAAATTTTTGCCATTCACGCTGAAAATAATGATTTAATCCAGTCCCTAACGCAACGGGTCCTAGAAAGTGGGCGGACCGATTACAATGCCTTCTTGGAAGGAAGACCTCCGCTAGCTGAAACAGTAACCGTTAAAACGGGAATCTCTTTTGCTCGGGATACCGGAGCTAGGCTGCATATCCTCCATGTTAGTGCAGGAGACTCCGTTGACGTAATTGAACAAGCCCAAAAAGAAGGATTGCCAATTACCGCAGAGACTTGTCCACAGTACTTATTCCTTAGTAATGAAGATTATGATCGAGTTGGTCCAATGATGAAAATCTATCCACCCATTAAGTACCGTGCGGACCAAGAAAGAATCTGGAAAGGCGTCCAAGACGGCGTATTAACTATAATCTGTTCCGATCATGCTCCACATACGTTAGAGGAGAAGACCGGGGATTTGTGGTCAATCCCAGCAGGAATGGTAGGGGTTGAAACGATGGTACCGCTGCTTCTCAATGCCGTATCCGAAGGGAAATTAACGCTCCAACAGGTTGTAGCGCTATGCTCAGAAAATCCGGCTAGACAATACGGCATCTACCCTCAAAAAGGCTCCCTTGAGATCGGAACGGATGCCGACTTTACGATTGTGGATATGGATAAGAAGGTCGTTATCAAAAGAGAGAATTTACATAGCCGATCACAAAATACAGGCTTTGACGGGGTCGAAGTAACAGGCTATCCTGTCGCCACCATTGTTCGTGGTCATGTGGTGATGAAGGATGGTCGAATTGTAAGCTCTCCGATTGGACAAGTGGTCCTATCT
>JBEQAI010000265.1:0-5328 GCA_041640415.1 Ammoniphilus sp.
CATAGCTGGTTTCTAATATCGCATCTTCTATTTTGAAGCCTGGCTCACTTGATGTAATAAAATCAAGGACCATTTTTTCAATTTGTTCTTGATTTAGACGTAAACTGGTTTTTGTATCCATCATCTTTTTCCTCCTCGAGGTATATATATCCATCTATATTGTACCCTCTTTACCTTAGAAAAAAAATAACCATCACATACAGTGACGGTCTTAGTGAATATCCTTCTTCAGCTTTAACTTATTTTCGCCGTAATCTTTCAAGACGTTACCCTCTTCATCTACAATCTTAAGGGAATCTATGTTGGCTTTAAGAGACATCCTAACGGCCTGGATATATTCTTGTCTTAAAGCATCTTGTTCCTTTTTCTCCTGCGCGTTTAACCCGTCTGACTTGGCTTTCCGTGCCAATTCATTGATCCTCATAATCTTCTCAGGAGTAACCATATGGATTCATCTCCTCTCTAAAAGGTGTTTTACCATTCTAACATATTGTCCTCTTAGAGTCTATTTCTGTACGGGGGATGGAACATGTATGACCTGACCGGGATAGATCATACCATTGGAAATGCCATTCTCACTAGCTAGAATTTCTACCATCTCTTGAACCGTTAATTGATGTTCTTCATTATATTGGTCTGCTAGTTTCCATAAGGAATCCCCAGATTGAACGATAACTTCTTGATAGGGAAGGACGCTGCTGGCATAGGCTGGCTTCATCCAGGTAATGCTCCCTATAAACTGAAATAAGCTTGTCCCTAATAACACCATAAGGGTAAATCCGAATATGATCGCTCTCACCTATAGTCATCTCCTTTAATACGAACAAATGATCTTAATTAGATAATAAACAGAACGGGTGTTCTTGTCAACGGTTTTATAGAACTTATGTTTGTATATTTGTGCGAATCTTGATATAATGGGAAAAAAGAAGGTTTTGGTAAAAGCTAGGGGGAAACAGGATGAAACTATCTTCGCGTCAGCATGCCATCCTCGACTTCATTAAGAAAGAAGTTAAGGATAAAGGGTACCCACCTTCCGTCCGGGAAATTGGAGAAGCCGTTGGACTGGCCTCAAGCTCAACTGTTCACGGACATTTAGCACGTTTAGAGAAGAAAGGGTTAATACGAAGAGACCCTACGAAGCCAAGGGCGATTGAAATTTTGGATGAGTTGGATTTTGTCGAAGAAGATGCGACCATCCCTACGGTAAGAATTCCCGTCGTCGGGAAGGTCACGGCCGGAGAGCCGATTCTAGCGGTGGAAAATGTAGAAGAATATTTTGTGCTACCAGAACGTATGGTCGGTCCTGATACGATTTACATGTTAAGAGTACAGGGGAATAGTATGATCGAGGCGGGAATTTTGGATGGAGACTATGTTATCGTGCGACAACAGTCTGTTGCTAATAACGGGGACATTGTAGTTGCCATGACAGAGGATGAAGAAGCTACCGTTAAGACGTTCTATAAGGAAAAGAACCACATCCGCTTACAACCGGAGAACCCTGATTTAGAACCCATCCTTTTACCTTCGGTTACTATCCTAGGGAAGGTCGTTGGCGTATTTAGGAATCTTCACTAGCGGTTAAGGGCTTCACCAACTATTTCGGTTGGATGAGGCCCTTTTGTGTTTCGTGCGTTAAAATACAAGGGAGGGTCACTGTAATAGCTAATCCGTTCTGGCGAAATTGACCCGGGTACCGGCAACTTTTACTAATCTACCGGCGATTATGACTGTCCTACCAGCGAGATTTAATACAATACCGGCAAGCTGGCTTCAAAATCGCTAGGGTGAGCTTAAGGTTGGGGGTATATGCATGAATTTCTAGCCTAACGGATCCTTTTTTGTACCTTCGTGATTCTAATACCGGCGAATTTTGTTTTTTACCGGTATCTGATCATGCTTTACCGGCATTTGAGGCCTATTTACAGGCAATTCGCGACTAAGAAGGCTCAAAATACACCACAAGGTATAACTCCCCTCCCCCAGCAACCAAAAAGGACTGCAGGGTTGTGATAGATCTTAATATTTATTTTATTCCTGTATTCTTAGAGCCCACTCTGCATATCCTGTATTAATAGAGGTGATGTTAGTGAATACTTCAAGCAAATTACTCTCTGCCGCACGAGAGATTGAAGACATCCTATATAATCCTGATGTTGATTCATCTATGAAGGACCTGTTAAAAGATACAGTCAACTTTTTACGTCTATATTCCGCAGAGCTAGATATCAATGAACCTGAAACATTCGGCCCTAACGTTATACCTTTTAAACGTTGACCATATGGTTAGCGTTTTTGTTTTTTCTTTTCAAAGAAAAAACCCTTAACACGTATAGTGTCAAGGGTTTCTATGATTAATAGTTAACGATGTACTGATCTCTTTCCCAAGCATGGATCTGAGTGCGGAACATATCCCACTCAATTTCCTTCGCTTCAATGAAGTGAAGGATAGCATGCTCACCTAATGCTTCAATCATGACAGGGTCATTCTTTAAGCACTCGATCGCTTCTTTTAAGCTGGCAGGAAGAGTTTCAATACCCGCTTCTTCTCTTTCTGCTTCATTCATCACGTAGATGTTACGATCTGTACCAGCAGGGCAAGGTAATTGATTTTCGATACCATCAAGACCAGCAGCAAGCATCACCGCTAAAGCTAGGTAAGGGTTAGCGGCTGGGTCTGGATTGCGGACCTCAATACGGGTGCTTAAGCCACGAGAAGAAGGGATACGAACAAGCGGGCTGCGGTTCTTAGCGGACCATGCCACGTAGCATGGAGCCTCATAGCCAGGTACTAAACGCTTGTAAGAGTTAATTAACGGGTTCGTAATGGCAGAGAATCCACGAGAATGCTTCAAGATTCCAGCTAGATAGTGTTTAGCCGTATCGCTCAAGCCTAGCTCATCGCTCTCATCGTAGAAGGAATTCTCTTTACCCTTAAATAAAGATTGGTGGCAGTGCATACCAGAACCATTGATGCCAAAAAGCGGCTTAGGCATGAAGGTAGCATGCAATCCGTGCTGGCGCGCAACGGTCTTAACAACCAGCTTAAAGATCTGGATTTGGTCTGCTGCTTTAATCGCATTGGCATATTTAAAGTCGATTTCATGCTGTCCTGGTGCAACCTCATGGTGAGAAGCTTCAATCTCGAAGCCCATCTTCTCCAAGGTTAATACGATATCACGGCGGCAGTTCTCCCCAAGATCTAGCGGAGCAAAGTCAAAGTAGCCGCCATTATCGTTCAAGTCAAGGGTAGGATCGCCTTTTTCATCGAGACGGAAAAGGAAGAACTCAGGTTCAGGACCTACATTCATGGCAGTAAAGCCAAGAGCTTCTGCTCTCTTCAGCTGACGCTTCAAGATTCCGCGAGGATCTCCAGGGAATGGAGTAACACCATCGGCTAGATAAACGTCACAAATGAGCATGGCTACCGTGCCAAAGTCGCTTCCCCAAGGGAAAATGGTCCAAGTATCAAGATCTGGATATAAATACATATCGGACTCTTCAATACGTACGAAGCCTTCAATGGAAGAGCCATCGAACATCATCTTATTATCAAGCGCTTTCTCTAATTGGCTTACAGGGATTTCTACGTTCTTAATCATTCCCATTAAGTCAGTAAATCCTAGACGAATGTACTTAACATTGGATTCATTAGCTAAACGCATGATATCTTCTTTGCTATAACGCGTACTCATTGACAGACCTCCTCAAAGTTCTCTCCACTTAGTTTTAACATCTATTTGATTTTCCATTAATGGAAAAACCTAGATAGCTCTCCTCGATTCATAGGCGTCGTTCCGCCAGGTCGATTCATCAGCAGCTGCTGCTTGAGCAATTGCCTCAACTCGGTGTCCGACATTTCCTTGCGCTTCTGTTCAGTTTTTTCCGTAATGACGTTTTCTTCCTTGGCTGCTTCCTTCTGATCCAAATTCAAGACCTGCTTAATGCCGGCAATATTCAGCCCCTTCTCAATGTAAGCCTTGATCGTTAAGAGGCGATCGACATCATTAAACGAAAACAAGCGTTGGTTTCCTTCCGTTCTTATCGGTTGGATTAAGTCATTCGTTTCATAGTAACGAATTTGTCTAGCCGTTAGATCTGTAAGCTTCATCACTATCCCAATGGGAAATAGGGCCATATTGCGGCGAATTTCATCACCCATCCGAAACCACCCTTTACCGAAGCAAATTTTGTTTACATATACATTTTATACATGTTCAATAATTGTGTCAATGATTGTAATGAAAACTGACACAAAGATAACTTATTTGCCTAAGAAAGAGTTAATAATCCTTTTTCCGCTAAACTATCTAAAGCGGTAAGGACGCCTACTTTGACATGCGAGTAGGTTAGTCCTCCTTGGACAAAGCCAAGGTAAGGCTCTCGAAGAGGACCATCGGCGGAGAGCTCAATACTCGCTCCTTGAATGAAGGCTCCGGCGGCCATAATGACTTTATCTGCGTAACCCGGCATATCACTGGGCTCTGGACGAACGTGGGAGTCAACCGGAGATGCTTTTTGAATCCCTTGGCAGAAAGCAATCAATTTTTCAGCGCTGCCAAACTCTACTGATTGAATCAGGTCGGTTCGTTCTTCATGCCATTTCGGGTTCGTTCGAAACCCTAATCGTTCTAACATCCCGGCGGTAAACGTAGCGCCTTTTAAGGCCTCACCGACGACGTGCGGGGCTAAGAAAAAGCCCTGAAACATTTCATGCAAGGAATAAAGGGAAGCTCCGCCCTCTGCACCAATACCTGGTGCGGCCATTCGATAAGAAGCCAAAGTGACTAAGTCTTCTTTTCCTACGATATACCCGCCCGTTTTAGCAAGCCCACCACCCGGATTCTTAATCAAAGAGCCTGCCATGATGTCGACGCCTACCTGCGTAGGCTCTAGTGCTTCGGTAAACTCTCCGTAGCAGTTATCGGCAAAGACAATCACATCGGGCTTTAGTTCCTTCACGAAGCGAACCATCTCCCGGATCTGCTCTACGGGAAACGAGGGCCGATCGGCATAACCTCGTGAACGCTGAATACCAATCACTTTTGTTTTATCCGAGATGGATTGGGAGACCCGTTCATAATCAACCGCTCCTTCTGCCGTGAGCGGAATCGCCTGATACCCTATCCCATAATCCTTTAGGGAGCCTTGTCCATTTCCTCGAACGCCCACCACTTCCTCCAAGGTATCATACGGTGCTCCTGTTATGTACATCAATTCATCGCCTGGTCGCAGCAGACCGAACAAGCAAATGGCAATCGCATGGGTGCCTGAGATAATCTGAGGCCGTACCAGGGCGGCTTCTCCGCCAAATACTTTGGCATA
>JBEQAI010000266.1:0-5324 GCA_041640415.1 Ammoniphilus sp.
GACACAGGCTGCAATCGCTCTTAACTGTCGGATCGCATCTTCAGCCGCTTCCAAGACCGCCCTCCCCGCCATGAACGTTCCTCGGCTGGCCACCGTTTTCCAATGCTCCGGTGTGGTTTGGGTATCGATTTCCATCCGAACATGAACCAGATCGACCTCCATTTTTAGTCGCTCAGCTAAAATCTGGGCGAGAACGGTTTTGGTTCCCGTTCCAATTTCTACGACTCCGGACATGAGGTTCACGCTTCCGTCCGGATTAAACGTCAAAATGGCCCCGGAACTAGCATTCGTATCAATGGTTGACGTTTTCCATACGCAGCTGATTCCTTTCGCCCGTACTTTCCCATTCCCTAGCTCGATTCTCTGCCCTTCCCCCCAGTTCATGTGCTTTTTTAATCGCTGAATACATTCAGGTAAATTCCCCACGTTACTCGAGTTCAACTCGACTTGGGTAGGCGTCCGATGACCGGGAAGAATCGCGTTCTTTTCGCGCAGGATCAAAGGGTCCATGCCTAGCTTTTGGGCCAGGAGATCCATTGCCCGCTCAAAAGCAAAGTGTACCTCCGCATGGCTGAAGCCTCTATACGGTGCCGGGTAAGGGTGATTGGTATACATGGCTAACGCATCGCACCAAATATGTTCAACATGGTAGGGACCTGTACAGTCCACGGCTCCCGCTCGGCTTAAGTGAACGGCTTTATCCGCATAGGCTCCGGCATCGAATAAATAAAGGAGGGTCGCCACTTTAAGCTTCCCGTCCCGGGTGCACCCCAGCTTTACCGTAACATCAAGACCAATATGCCCAGGGGCTGTAATTATATCCTCTTCTCGCGTATACGTTAATTTCACAGGTCGGCCCCCTACTGCCTTGGAAGCTAGATAGGCCAGAATCTCTTGCTGAACAGAAGCTTTGCCCCCGTACCCTCCTCCAACGAGTGGCGTTTGAACTATAATGCTGCCGATTTCTACTTTGAATATGGTACTGATCAGTTTTTTTACCATATAAGGCGCTTGGGAAGATGTGGTGATCAGAACCCTGCCACTCGATTGAATCTCAGCAATAGCACAGCGTGTTTCCATCGCCGCATGATCGGATGGAGAAAACGAGAAACAGGCCTCTATAGTGATGTCGCTTTCCTTCCATCCCTGAGCAGCATCACCTTTGCGAATTTTAGTTCGGTTAGCAATGTTGGAATGAGGTTCCGGATAGACCCCCTCTACTCGTTGATAGTCCATGACATTCTCATGGACTAAAGGGGCATTGGGCTCAAGCGCTTGTCTTGGGGAATTCACGACAGGAAGGGGTTCATATAAAACGCGGATCCTGTCGGCAGCCTGCTTGGCTGCAACCGGGGTATCTGCCACGACCATCGCAACGGGTTCCCCATGATAGCGCACTTTTCCATAGGCAATCGGCGGACGATCCCTCATCTCCTCCCCCACCAAAGGGGACGGCTGACCTAACAGGATCGCTCTCACACCAGCGAGTTTTGCCGTATCACTCGTATCAATAGCCTTTATGATCGCATGACCATAAGGACTTGTAACCATCCTCGCATGTAGCATATCACGTGAATCGTAATCACTCGTGTATTCTGCTGTCCCAGCTACCTTTTCATCCGCCTCTTTTCGAATCACGCTTTTTCCAATCACTGTATCCAAGACCTCACATCCCTTTCCAACCACATCCATAAGTTCGACGCAAATAGGCCTATGCAGACTATTATGACAGTAAAGGGCGATTCATTACTGTTATGGATGAAAGAGATAACGCGGACTCTTGTGTTTTATTTTGCTTTTTCTTTTCTACGCAGAAAACTTCCTGTATTTAAAATGTATGCTTTGCTTTGTTGTTGTGTCTTGAACTTCATTAAGACCCCTTCTATCCACATCTGGTAAAGGTAGAGCATCAGCGCCATAATAACGAAGGCAATAAAAACCTCAGTACTCCCGTGTTTAACCTCGCCAACAATCCCTGCAGGAACCATTATAATTTTATGCAAACCAAAGGCAAAAATAGCATCCGTCAAGATATTAACTAAGAAAAACAACCAAAACCGACCAAACGTAAGGGCAAATATCCAGATCGTCCCGACTAAAATAGCACCAAAGGCTCCTAAATTTAGAATGGCGGTAACAAACCCTACCAACACCCCTACCCTGCACGGTTACCCTTCTGGTTGTGGAATATTTATCCAATAAGAAATCCAAAATAAGAGTGATTGATCTGAACAAAAGGAGAGTCGTAACGCATGTCTGAACAAACGCTTTATGAAAAAGTCGGCGGAGAAGAGGCTATCGCCAAAGTCGTGGATTATTTTTACTCGGAATTGGTTTTAAAGGATCCAACGGTTAACCATTTTTTTGAAAACACCGATATGGAAAAACAGCGCCGCCACCAGACAAAATTTATTAGTTTCGCCTTAGGCGGGCCCAATCAATACACAGGTGCTTCGATGGCTAAGGCCCATGAAGGGATGAATCTGCAGCCAGAACATTTTAATGCCATTGCCAAGCACCTTCATGATGCTCTAGCTCACTTTGGCGTCAGTGAGCCGGATATCGATCAGGCTCTAACCAAAGTGGCTACCTTAAGAGATGATATTCTATATAAGTAGACTAGAAACGTGAAAGGCCGGTGTCCCACTTTTGAGGGACATCGGCCTTTTCCTGTCTTTTAAGTTGCAGTTAGCACTCGATCAGCCAGTTCTCGATACTTCAATCCGGCTGGAGAATCCTTCGGATAGACCTCGGGCGCTGGTGCAAGATGACCGGGGGTGTGCATGGGAATTTGTACGAGGAGCGGGCTTCGGAGGGCAGCGGAAAGCTTTTCTCCCCCCTTTCCTTCAAAGGTATGAATCTTACCATTGCAATCCGGGCAATGAATATATGACATATTTTCAACGATACCAAGGATTTCATGACCTGTTTTCCCGTCAACCATATCATGAATATCGATGGCCCACAGTCCAACCTTTTATAGGAAAACTCTTATCTAATTGTACAATTGGATGTCTAAGCTTCCCACCTGGGAAACCAATAGCTCTTCGTACTTCTTTTCGGCCAGCATCGTGAGTTCTTTGCCAGCTGCCTTTGGATTCGCTTGTTTTACGTTGTTTAAGATGTCTTGTTGAACTTTCTTTGCCAGTACAATCCGCTCATGCTGAACTTCCTGCTGTTCCCAGAATTTTTCCTCTCCATAGCTGTGGATCAGCTCCATTGCGGCAGATGAGGTTTCATAGGCTTTCTTTGCTTCCCCTATACCTTTAGCTACTTCCTCGGGTTGGGAAGCATACCCTTTTTCCTTGGCAAGTAAGGCGATGGCGCGAAGGCGTATGATCTGCGTGAGGAGCATATTTCGCTCGTTCGCTTCCGCGATTCGTTGGTCCCAAAACTTCATCGCGGCCTCCAGTTCCTGCCCCGTATACCGCCTACGATCCGCTTCACGGTACATCTCCAGCTGGATCTGATTGATTAAATGGTAAAAGGCAATATCGTCTTCGGAAATAGCTTCCCCGTTAATCGTAGCGATGGAGGAAGGCGCGCGATGGGCCTTTTGTTGCGCTGAACAGCCAACAAAAAGAAGTCCTATCAACAGCATGATGACAACGATCATGATTTGCTTCATCTAAACCACTACTCCTTTATTGTGATGGGTAAAATAAGCTCCTTTTTCCGTTTGCCGTCGGTTGCTTTTACCACGGCGATCCAGTCCCCGCCCATGGGCAACTGTCCTATAGCTTCATAGGTTCCGTCTCCTAGATCCGCAAAACTCACTGGAACCGATCCATGATCCATATGCTTCATCTCGAGTTCCGCTTTAATCTCCAACCCGGATAGTCCCTGGCCCCCCTCTTGAATATGAAGCTTGAAAGGAACCCCCTGATCCGTATAAGGGGTCAGCGGCTCGATCGTGCCTTGCCAATCTCCTCCGGCGCCGCATCCGCCCAACAGCAGAACAAGCAGTGCGGCAACGGTCAGTTTCAGCTTTGTCATCTTTCCCTACCCCCTGACTAAGGACTGCATATCGAAAGCGTCCATCGTATACTTGGTCATTTTTTGTTCGTCTAAAAATGCCACGTGTGTGCATATTTGTTTAATTTCGTCCATGTGGTGCGAAGAGAAGAGAATCGTTTTGTCTTTTAGCGATTTTAAGATATTTAGAATCTCGGTTCTCCCCATGGGGTCAAGACCACTCGTCGGTTCATCGAGAATGAGGATATCCGCAGGATAGTACAGCATCACCCCGAGACCCAGCCGTTGCAGCATCCCCTTGGAATAGCCCTTAATTTTTTCATGCCGCGCATCCCAAAGTTGGACCATCCGCAAGCATTCTTCGAGCTTCTCCTCTTTTGCCTCCCCTTCTAGCGAAGCGAAGAAGCGCAGATTCTCCTCTCCTGTCAATTGGGGGTAGAGCTGGAATTTTTCGGGCAGATAGGCCACTCTTTTTTTCCATCCTTCCTCGTTGGAAGAAATGCCGGCAATGTGAACCTTTCCCTTCCGGAGCGGCAAGATCCCAAGAATGGTATGGATAAAGGTGGATTTTCCCGCCCCATTCCTCCCCACCAAGGCACAGATTTCATGCTCCCCGATTTGAAGAGAAACATCGTTGAGGATACACTTTCTTCGATAATGTTGGGTCAAGCCTTGAACATCGATCATAGTTGATTCCCCTTTCTTCCTAGGCGAACGGAACACTCAAACAGCCCCAGGGTCCAGACCACAAGATTGATCAGCATAAAGCCTACAGGAGGCATCCAGATGAAGCGCTCCATGAGCCGCGACATATGGTTGATCGGAAACAAGCCGATGGATATTTCCAAGAAGATTTGCAGCGCATGAATGGGACTCAGAAAATAGAGAGTTGAAAACAGCTTTATATTTTCATAGGATACAGCAGGCAGATAGAACAACGTGAGCAAATCGATCAGGAAAAGAAAGAAAAACCAGCTGAATAAGTTCAGCCCTACGATTTGCATCCGATTGGCCGCTACACTTCCCCAGAATATTCCCATCTGCGAAAAGATGATAGATAGAACGAGAGTCGAAGACCAAAAGGCGATAAACGAGTAAGAATCAAACGCAAACAGCCCTTTCATTGGGAGCGTCAGGATAAACAGCCACACGGTAATCATGCTCATCATCACGACCTGTATAGCCAAGCTTTTCTTGAGGAGAAAGCCTCGATAGGATTCTTTTTTTGCCAAAAGAATAAGGTGGGTTCGCTGTTCTTTTTCCTGCCAAAATGAAAAGGATCCGATAAACAGGCAAAGCAAAGGAAGGAGCAGCACATTCATTTCATAAAGGGAGATGAGGAAGACGGT
>JBEQAI010000267.1:0-5305 GCA_041640415.1 Ammoniphilus sp.
TGGAAATCAGAAAGGACATACAGCCTCTACAATATATTCCTTTCTGGAGCTGTTCATAATTATAGTCAGGTACTATTGTAAATGGGTTTTTCGTTTGATGTAAGGAAAGTAATTGTTGGGCTAGTTTCATGTGTCCCTCACTTAACTTTGATGGTGTATTATTTATATTATTTATAAATCGACTAACCTGGGTTGGGAAAATAAGGGGGAGATTCATTGGGGCTTGATATAAGGTGAATTCAGGGTTGATAAAGATAACTGAGGCTTCAACAAGGAAATTTTGTTTGAGGTTTTGGAGAAGTTGGCGGAATAGCGTCTCACTTCGTTTTAACTGATTAATGGGGTTCTTATATTCGCGACCGGTCAACATCGCATAGAGTTTGTCCGATTCAAAGTAATAATCGCCGTGGAAATTCTTTATGTCCAATAGGTGAATAACTCCCTGTGAAATAATCAATGAATCTATTTGAAAATAGCTGTTGTTTACTTCAAGCAGCAAGTCATTTAATATGTACCTTTCCTCTTGAAGATTGATTGTAAGTTTGTCAAATTCCAACTCTCCTCTATATCCTCTTTCAAGGTTTAAATAGTTGAATTTTTACCGTTCTGCTAATTCCATTCTCGTGTTTAAATACCGCATGGCTCTTAATTCTTCTGATTCAGGCCTATCCTTAAGCAACATTTTTTACCACTTCCTTTCTTATCTAAACTCATTATATAAAAAAGAGTCTACTTGAAAAATAAGAACATTCTATTGTGTAGGCGATGATTAAGTTTAGAGTGCATGCACTTACTCCTTCTTGTGAATGCCCCTTCGGGAAGGTATGATTAAGGGCATAAGGTAGGGTGGGATGTAACATGGAGGATAAGAAATTAAGAATTACCATAGGGCTACTGCTTATAGCCTTCGTTTATTTGCTCGTGGCCTTCGCTCTGACGGCTCATGACGTCAAGCGTACGGTGGATCAATTAGGCGGATCGCCCATTGCTGAAAAAGAGAAGCACCATATTGTATTAATTGCTCAAGAGCTCGATAATCCCTATTGGAGAGAAATCGAGAAAGGGGCTCTTGATGCCGCTCAATTATATGGCGTAGACTTGGAGTATACCGGTCCTTATCGAAATAATTTGGAAGAGCAGATTAAGCTCATTGAGAAATCGATCGTCGCGCAAGTGGACGGCATTATAGTACAAGGATTAAACGATGCGGCTTTTACGCCGGTGATTAACTATGCCCAAAGCAAAGGGGTGCCGGTCATTACCGTGGATACGGATGCTCCGACAAGTCAGCGGTTGAGCTACGTGGGGACCAACAATTATGAAGCGGGCAAGCTTTTGGGGCAGCAGGTTGCTAATGTAACCGGAGGCCGCGGAAATCTAGGCGTGATTATTGGGGACAACACCGCGGATAATATGAGACAGAGGCTGGAGGGCTTCCGGCAAGTCGTGGAAACGTTCGATCAGCTTCATATTGTAAGCGTTCTGCCTTCGAACATCTCCCGCATTCAAGCCGTGCAGCAAACGGAGGCGATGTTAAGAATGCACCCTGAAATCAATATCATGGTGGGGACCAGCGCGCTGGATGCGGTGGGGATCTTGCAAGCGGTCAAAACCCTTCACCGGGAGGATATCTTGATCTTTGGGTTCGACGATTTAGAGGAAACTCTGTTATCCATTGCCGAGGGCAGCATTCAAGCAACGGTCGTCCAAAGGCCCTATGAAATGGGCTTTGATTCCGTCAAGATTATGCACAACTATTTGAACGGAAACCAAGAACAAGCCATTCAATATACGCCTATCGAGGTCATTGATCAAAACAACGTCAGGCTGGAGTGAAGAAGTTGAATATACGCACGAAGTTATTTCTTTTTATCCCGCTACTAGTGGTGCTGTTAAACATCTTTTCCTTCTTCATCTTCCAAAGCGGAAAAGCGGTTCAAGAAAGCTATAATACGATGATGCAAAGAATTCTGCTCTATAAGCAGGTTTCTACTCAGGTCCAAGAGAGCTTGCGCGATCTAAGCCGATTTCTTATTCATCAGGATCAGGAAAGTCTGCAAGGTCTGTATTCGCATCAACGGGTCCTCGAAGGGCTGAAGATCGAATTAAGTCAACAGGAACAAGTGGTGCTGACCAGCCAGCCGATTCAAAATTACCTCAACATGATCGATACCTTCCTCGAGCAGCAAGACGCCGTGATGCGATCCATTGAACAAAACAGCATTAGCGAATATGCCGCCTTTTATGCGGAAGCTGAAAAAATGGCCTCCTTCATCCAGGAGGACGGGCAGCGCCTGGTGGACCTGGAGCTTAGCTATTATCAACCGACCTATCGGGATATTTTGCATAAAACACAGGATATGAATGAATTAGGCGGTTACCTCTTTGTAGTAACCACTTTACTCAGTGTGGTGCTGGCTTTCTGGATTTCCCAAACCATTACTAAACCCATCCAAGGATTAGTTGAGAATGCCAAGCAAATCGCGAAAGGCAATCTCGATATCCAGATTTCCCGCCACCAAACCAAAGATGAAATCGGAATCCTAGAGGAGACCTTCCATCAGATGGTTCAGGACTTAAAGGATTTGATATCCAAAAATATCAAAGCAATCGAGAGCGCCCGACTGGTGAAGGAGCTTGAATTGAAAGCTTTGCAAAGCCAAATTAATCCGCACTTTTTATTTAATACACTCAATGTCATCTCGAAGCTGGCTTATATTGAAGGGGCGGAGAAAACAAGCGAGCTGACGGTGTCCACCTCCAACCTGCTGAGGTACAATCTGCGCAAGCTGGATCAGCCCGTTCCGCTATTGGAGGAAGTAGAGCATGCGAAAGAGTATTTCGCCATTCAAAGGGCTCGTTTTCGCGATCGTGTAGTCTTCCATACCAAAATCAACGAAATAGCATTGGATCATATGCTGCCCTGCTTGACGCTGCAGCCGTTGTTGGAAAATGCTTTTATCCATGGCATCGAAGAAATGGAAGAGGGAGCGGTGCTAGAGCTGGAAATTGAAAAGGAAGAAGACCAGGTGGTGGTCATGGTTCGTGATAATGGAGCAGGGATGGAGGCCAGCGTACAAGACAAGCTGCTGGATTTAGAGGATACGATGGCTCCGCTTCCCGCGGGAGAAAAACCGAAATCCACAGGACTTGGGACGCGGAATGTGTTTAAGAGACTGATGCTATTTTACGGGGGAAACGCCCAGATCAAAATCGAAAGCGAAAAAAATAGAGGGACCAGTATTATCCTAACTATGCCATATACACAAAGAGGGGATTTCTATGTATCGAATGATGATCGCGGATGATGAAGCATTGGAAAGAGAAGGGCTAGAAATGATGATTCGGCGGACGATGCCGGATCAGTTCGACATCGTTTATGCAGAAAACGGGAGGATCGCCATCCAAAAGGCAGAAGAGTTTCGACCGGATATCATTTTCATGGACATTCGGATGCCGGGCATCCAAGGGCTGGAAGCCCTTAGAGAAATTCGTACGCTGCTGCCTACTGTCAAAATGGTGCTGGTAACGGCCTATGATTATTTTGCTTATGCCCAAGAAGCGGTGCAGCTTGGAGTCAAGGATTATATTTTAAAGCCAGCCAAAAAAGAACAAATTATGCAGACCCTGACCAAGCTCATCCAAGAGATCACAGAGGAAAGAAAGAAGAGAATGGAGACGCTGGAGGCGAAGGAGAAATTATCTCAACTCCTTCCCCTCATTGAAAATGAACTCACGCTGATGTTAATGGACTCGATCCAAGGGTCCGTCGTTGAACCGTTCGCAGACCTTCTGGAATATCGAATGATTCAAGGACATGCTCTTGCCTGCCGCTTTTCCTGGGACAAGAAAGATTCCCCCTCCATGATCCAAGAGAAAAAGCAGTTGATTTATGAGGAGATACGAAACCAAGCGAAAGCGAAGCAATCTTCTCTGGTCAGCCCAATTATCGGCGATCGCATGGGGATTTTTTTCGTCGTAGAGGATAAGAAACATCCTTATATGCAGCATGTTCAAGCGATGGAATGGGGAGCCCAGCTGCAGCGGGAGATAGAAGAGAGCTTTCAAGTGTCGGTCGCTATAGGAATTGGTACGATGAGAAAAGGCTGGGAGGGCCTACGCCACTCTTATCAAGAGGCCGTTCTCTCTACAGGCGATGAAAGGGAATCCGTTGCTGAAGTCGACAAGACCGACCTGGAACTTCAAGAAAACGTGATTGAAAAAGTGAAGGCGCTTATCGAGGAGCGATACCAAGAGGACATCACAATGGAACAAATGGCGGAAAGGGTAAATCTAAGCCCCCATTACTTCAGCAAGGTCTTCAAAGCTCAAGCGGGAGAGAACTTTATTGACTTTCTAACACAAGTAAGGATTCATAAAGCCATAGAGCTCATGAAAAATAGCCAGCTCTCGTTGAAAGAAATCTGTTATGCGGTAGGGTATAAAGACCCCAACTACTTTAGCCGGGTGTTTAAGAAAGTTGTGGGCTTAACCCCTAGTGAATATCGGCAAGAAAAGTAAGAGTCCTAGTCTCCAAAAGACCAGGACTCTTTTGTTATGAAGGCAAAAAAATGCTAGTCTTCCTACCTTGAAAGAAAGGGTTTTCAACAAAAGCAATTAAATGCTGTTTCGCAACAAAAGAGTGAAGATGAAAGTCCCGCGCCACCCTTCTTCGCCATGCTAGTATGTAAATGTAAGCGAAATCAGTATACAACGAAAACCGATGAGGGGGATTCATAAAAATGAAAACGCTAATTAAAAGACTATCCTTAGGTGCAGTTGGACTTTTACTTGCATCTTCGTTAACCGCTTGCGGGGTAGTTTCCTCAGGTGACCAAAAGAATAGCGCGGCACCGGCTGCTACAGAGAAGAAAGAGGGCGACAAAATCGTAATCGGTTTCTCCATGGATACGTTAAAGGAGGAACGCTGGCAAAAGGATAAGGAATTATTCGAAGCAAAAGTAAAAGAATTAGGCGCGGAAGTGAAAACGCTAGCAGCCAATGGAGATGACGCCGCTCAATTAAGTCAAGCTGAACAGCTGATATCTCAAGGCGTAGATGTTCTCGTGGTTGTACCGCATAATGCGGAAGCTTCAGCGGCGATTGTGGATAAAGCGCATAAAGAAGGCATTAAAGTGATTTCTTATGATCGCTTAATCAAAAATGCAGAGGTAGACTACTATATTTCTTTCGATAACGTACGCGTGGGAGAAATGCAAGCGCAAGCGATTGTCGAGCAAGCTCCTAAAGGAAACTTCGTTTATATCGGTGGAGCGGATACGGATAATAACGCTCATTTGTTCCG
>JBEQAI010000268.1:0-5303 GCA_041640415.1 Ammoniphilus sp.
CACAAACGAGGAGAGTTTGCATTCCTGAATTGGCTGGGTCATCTTTAGATAAACTGGATCAGTTCATGAGTAACTGAAAGTATTATAATCAGTCTTGTACATCAAATTCAGGAGGATAAATGCAATGATCTATACCATTGTTATTATTATAGGATGCCTCTTAGCTCTCATTGGGACCCTTCAAGTGGCGAAAAATCCGGCAGATAAAAATTACGGAACAGCTGGCCGACGGGTGAAGAATTTAAGTGTCATCTATCTAATCGTGACGGTCATCATGTTGATTGGATTTGTAGTTTATGTTTTTGGATAGGGTAGATTCGCCTCCTTGGTTAGTATAAGGAGGCTTTATTGCTTGTTGAATGGGAATGCAGCAGCAAACTCCTCTCAAACATAGTTTATCGGTTGTACAAAGTTTAGGTTGTATGTTACAATAACGATGACAATCGGAATCCTACTATTTGGAATATTGTTAATAAATTGATAGAGGAGAATGGAACATGCTGAAAGATTTGCAAAGCACGACCACACTACATAATGGCGTAAAAATGCCATGGATAGGTTTAGGCGTTTTCAAAGTGCAAGACGGAGAGGAAGTCGTTAATTCTGTAAAAGCAGCCCTGGAAGCAGGCTATCGGAGCATTGATACCGCTGCGATTTATCAGAATGAAGAAGGCGTAGGGAAAGGGATTGCTGAATCCGGCATTCCTCGGGAAGAACTGTTCATTGCCACGAAGGTCTGGAATGCCGACCAAGGCTATGACGCTACTTTGGCGGCTTTTGACCGAAGCATGGAGAAATTAGGTTTAGATTATTTAGACCTGTATTTGATTCACTGGCCTGCCCCAGCTATTGGGAAATATATCGAGACATGGAAAGCCCTTGAGAAGCTCTATAAAGAGGGACGCATTCGCGCCATTGGTGTGAGCAATTTTAAGATTCACCACCTGGAAGACATTATGGCCAATTGTGAAATTGTTCCCATGGTCAATCAAGTCGAATACCATCCGCGTTTCAATCAAAGGGAATTGCATGCGTTTTGCAAAAAGAATCAAATCCAGCTGGAAGCCTGGTCTCCCTTAATGCAGGGCGGTCTGCTTGAGGAACCGACTTTGGTCGAGATAGCAAATAAATACAATAAGTCAACGGCTCAAATCATTATCCGCTGGGATTTGCAAACGGAGGTCGTGACCATTCCAAAGTCAACCAAGCCTCATCGCATTGCGGAAAATGCAGATGTCTTTGATTTTGAGCTTACGCCAGAGGATATGGATAAAATCAATGCTCTCAATCAGGATCAACGCATGTTTGCCGATCCTGATGAATTGAATCGGGTTTAGTTAAAGATGTTAAAGCCTTACCTTTCGAACGATGAAAAGGTAAGGCTTTTCCTATTGGGTTCCTACCGCGGCTCCCCCTTCATAAACGAACTCGTTGGATCCAGGAGATATTTATCTAAATCAATTTTACCATTTTGATCTACTACAACTCCTTCCATTTCAAGGTGCATGATTTGCTCATTGTAAGGCTCATCATTTTTAATAGCGACCTTACCTTTTGCATTAACTACCCGATGCCATGGTAAACGATGCTTTCTACTCATCGAATGTAGAATACGAACAACTTGCCGAGCAGCACGTGGATTTCCCGCTAAGCTAGCAACCTGTCCATAAGTCATGACCCGGCCTTCTGGTATATTTCGGATAATATTAATTATATTTTCGGTAAAAGGTGTCACCAAAATTATTCCTTTCTAATTCCAATTAGACAGCGGGGACTCTTCCTTTATCTATGAGACCTGCATGTGGATTAGATCTAAATGGGGGCGCAGTTATCTCATTGTTCAAGGCATAGCTCTTATCAATGGGATCTTCCTCTCCCCATCATATCAAAGTTGCGGGAATGTGGCTTAACAATTACTTCAAATGACCCTTCAATGTCGGAATCTACTTATTTATTCATCTATGTTTTGTTATCTGACTTTTTTGTTTTATCAGGAAGAAGGATTAGGATTCTGGTTAAATGGCGTGATAAAATAGAAGAAGCTAAATGAACGGAGTGAAGAAATATGAAAGAAATGTCCTTTCAGGAATTAACCAATATCATAAGCTTTAAGAAAGAACAGATTGATCGGGACCTCTTAAGGCGAAAGAGTGAGCGTAATGTCAGGAGGAGACCAAGAGACCCTGACGAAATGAAAGCTCTGGACAAATTATGCATGGAAAGATGGCAGGAAGCATTAAGAACCGGAAAAGTCAAATACATCAGCAAGAGGGAGTGGTATTATGAGCCGCTTAATTGAGGATGCTAAAAAGCAGTTGGAACAATTGCCTTCTTTAAATAAGACAGAGAGATTTTTGTACTTTACTGGGATATTTAACCGCATAGTGGCCGAGCATGGAACAAAGTCCATCGTCGTTGGAGGGTTTGCAGTTGAGATCTATACACAAAATTCCTACATGACTCAGGATATTGATTTAGTCTTTGCCCGGAATGATATTGCGAATCAAGTTTTGTTGGATTTAGGATTTGAACGCGAAGGGAAGAGCTGGTATCATTCTGGACTTCAAATCAGTGTAGAGATTCCCGGAGATATACTCCATGGGGACTATGATCAGATTATGAAGCTGAACTTGCCAAATGGAGATTGCGTGTACGTAATTGGAATCGAAGATATTATCTTAGATCGCCTGAGAGCATGTGTGCATTGGAAATCTTCAAGTGATTGTGAATGGGGGTATAGGCTATATAAGACACATAGAGAAAATCTAGATATAGATTATATTGTTAGGATATCTAGAAATGACGGCACATATCAATTCGTTGAAAAATGGTTTTCGGAATAAAAACCAGAGGCAGTGAAAAGAGCACAGGCGGTAATTTGACTTCAATCCTGCGGTCATCTACAGGGATTGAAGTCTTTTTGATTTGAAGTTATCTTTGTAGACGCAGGGTCTGTTAAAACTCGGATAAGGATTCTGACTTCCAGAGGAATGTTGCGGCAGAAATATCTGGAATATAAAATCAGGGGTAGAAAGGACGTGACTAAAATAAACGGAGCCAATGAACATCCAAAGGCATTTTGGAAAAAGAATATCCTTCTCTTTTTAGGCAGCCAGACGATCTCGCTATTTGGTTCGTCCTTAGTTCAATATGCGATGATGTGGCACATTACCCTAACGACAAAGTCCGGAGTGATGATGACGCTGTTTATCCTTTGTGGTTTCGTTCCTACCTTTATCTTATCGCCTATTGCAGGGGTATGGGCAGATCGCTATAACCGAAAAATGCTGATTATCTTAGCAGATGCTTTGATAGCACTGGCCACTGTCATATTAGCCATTGTATTTTTCATGGGATATGATGCGATTTGGCTGTTCTTTGTGATGGCGGCAATTCGTGCCATTGGGACAGGCATTCAAACCCCAGCGGTTGGGGCCATCCTACCGCAAATTGTGCCGGAGGAACAACTTACCAGAGTCAATGGAATAAACGGAAGTCTTCAGGCGCTTAATATGTTTCTGGCACCTATGGCTAGCGCAGCACTTTTGACCACTTCGTCCATTGAGGTAATTTTTCTTATCGATGTAGTAACGGCGGTGATTGCCATCGTCACTTTATTTGTCTTTTTGAAGATTCCGGTACATGAGAAGGCGTCTGAAAAGCAAGCAACAAGCTATTTTGCGGACTTAAAACAAGGTCTGGTCTACGTTAGAAATCATGATTTTCTGAAGAGCTTCTTTTTGTTTTTTGCCTTCTTCTTTGTACTGGTGGCACCTGCTGCGTTTTTAACGCCCCTGCAAGTCACACGCAGCTTTGGAGACGAGGTTTGGCGGTTAACCGCTATTGAGATCACCTTTTCGATAGGCATGATGGCAGGGGGAGGAATCATTGCTGCTTGGGGAGGCTTCCCGAACAAAATTCATACGATGACATTCGCCAGTCTGATCATGGGTGCTTGTACGTTGGCGCTTGGTATCGTTCCTGTTTTTTGGGTTTATTTACTTTTCATGACGGTATTCGGAGTGGCCATGCCAATGTTTAGTACGCCAACCACCGTTTTGTTACAGGAAAATGTTGAAGAAAATTACCTGGGTCGAGTATTTGGTTTATATGGGATGATTTCAACCTCGATGATGCCGATGGGGATGCTAATCTTCGGACCTATGGCGGATGTGATTCCAATCGAATGGCTGCTGACAGGAACAGGGCTGCTTATTCTATTAATGGCTGTTTTCTTAGGGCGCAATAAAGTGCTACTTGAAACGGGGAAACCGGCGCTGACGGATGGAAGATAAGGTGAAGGAGGGAGAGAATTAGGGGATGAGGCTAACTAGGACGTTATTGTTTTAAAATAAAGAAGGGAAGTGCTTCCTTGGAGAAAAAAGATATCGTTATCCAGAATCTCAATATTAAGTATTTGGATGAAGGGCATTCTGAGGCTCCATGTATCCTGATGATTCATGGTTTTCCTGAATCAAGCTTAATTTGGAGCGACGTAATCGATACCGTTTGCAGGAAAGGGTTTCGAGCCATCGCCCCCGATCTTCCCGGGTTCGGTGAGAGTGATCGATTTCGGGAACCAGCAGTATGGGAAAGGTACGTAGAGTTTATCCGTGCTTTTCTTGAGACTTTGCAAGTAAACGATGTTCATCTTTTTGTGCATGACTGGGGAGGGTTGATCGGTCTTAGATGGGGGATGGAGAATCTCCAACGAGTCTCATCGATATTGGTGAGTAATTCGACGATCTCACCTGATTACGAATGGCATGAATTGGCGAGGAATCTACAGACGCATGAGGTAGGGGAGAGAGTGCTTCGAGCTTTGTCGCATCCAAAGGTCTGGAGAAAGCGTTTCGGATCATTGCTTCTAAATGCGGATGAAAAGATCTTTAATGATTTTTATCGAACTTTCTCCACGGAAGAAAATCATCAAACGGCCCTCCAGCTGTATCGATCAGGGGATACGGAAAAGCTGCGAGCCTATACTGGGAAACTACTTGACTTCAGTGGTCCAGTGACGATTATTTGGGGAGAACTGGATCCCTACATATCCATCGCACATGCCGTAAAGCTTCGCGATGAACATATACCGCATGCCCAGGTTCACGTGATTCCCGAAGCCGGCCATTTCATCCACTTGGAATCGCCAGAGCAACTGCAGCAACTAGTAGAGAAGCATTTAAACCGGGTATTGGAGGATTCATGAATAGAGAGGCAGCAGCTTAAAAGTTCACGAATGCTATCTTCCCACATCACTGATTCCGCCGACATCTGATCAAGGAGATTCTTTGATATGATTCGAT
>JBEQAI010000269.1:0-5257 GCA_041640415.1 Ammoniphilus sp.
ACTTCATCTTCTTCTGCTGGTAGTAAAGGATGATTTCGGATCTCTCCGAGTGTAAGATGACCGAGTACTTGCTTGGCCGCAATTCTCTCTTGAACACTCTCGGCAGCCAGCCCGGCTAAACGATCGCCGGATTTTTCTTCATTTGCCTTTGCGAAGATCTCTTTTAAATCTCTAAATTGATAGATTTGACCCAACAGCTGGGTTTTAAGAATCATACTCTCTCCTCCTTCCCTAAGTATGAAAAGCCAGAGTCTTCACGACTACCGGAACCACTTCCGTTTCTAGCATTTTCCCGATGTCCAGATAGTCCCCATTCTCTACCGAGATCTGGTCGATGCAGATCACATCGCGGCCCAACTGCAAACGTTGTAAGGCTTGCCCTACCGCTTTGGCCATATCGTTGGAAATCACCAGAACGAAAGGCTCCTGTTGATTGGGTTGAGCTTTTATCGCCTGAGCAAGCCACGCTGCCAATTGTTGGACTTCCTTGAATTTGAGAATGGGAAGCTCAGAAAGGTATAAAGCGAAGTTTCGTCCCTCTCTTTCCGGATCAAACAGATTAATGGCCCGTTCGACCGATTCTTGCAGGTGTTCACGATGGAAATGATCTCGAGGGATGGGGATGGAGTATACTGGAAGGTTTTTGATCGGCAATCGACTCCCTTCCACATGGATCGTTGCTCCGCTAATTTCCGTCGTTTGCATGCCGGCTCCAAGAACCGTGGCACGAACTGTCTCGATGGGCGGGATCCACTTCCATTGGTTCAATCCCTTATGCGTTTGAAACTCTTCCGCAAGCCATAGCCCGATGTCCTGATAAGGGGCTTCTGTGTGTTTCCAGCTGGGATCCCCCCATCGGTGGATACATTCGCCTACCCCTCCAGAGAACATGATTTCATCGACACGTGTGTTCCAATTAGGTCGATGACCCAGCAACAGGACCTCGTCATTCTGCTCTATCTGTTCTCGGAGAATTCTGGCTAGGGCATCTGCCATGTAACGAATCATCGGCATCATGTTGTCTTTTTCTACCCGTTCCCCCTGGGAGACCCTCCGCCCCAGTTGTAAACACAACTGTTCCATAGAGGGAGAGATGCTTTTCACGAACTCGCCATCCCATTCAATCAATCTGCCCCCGATGTGCAGTGTACAGGTTCCTTTGAGAACACCAGCCTGGTAAACTGCAATATTGGCTGTTCCTCCACCGATATCAATATTGGCTACCGTTTTACCCGATTCCTTGGAATATTGAAAGGCTCCTGAACCTTTGGCGGCGATAATCCCTTCAAGATCCGGACCCGCCGTTGCCACGAGAAATTCCCCCGCCTGCTCCGATAGGAAGTGAACCATTTCCTCCGCATTTTGTTTGGTTGCCGTCTCTCCCGTTATGATGACAGCCCCGGTCTGAATCTCCTGTGGGGAAATGCCAACTTTCTCATATTCCCTTCGCACGATGGACAATACCCCTTGCATATCAATCATCGAAAAGGAATATAAGGGAGTCCGGTATAAAGGACTTTTGTGTATTACCTCTTTATCTACGATCTCAATCTTTGGCACGTGCGTCATGCCGGCGGTATTTACCAGTGTAAAGCGACTGATAATAAGCTTGGTTGTACTAGTCCCGATATCGATTCCAGCACTCAGCATGTGCTCTTTTCCGCGACTACTGGCTTGCATAGTCCCAGCTCCCCATACATCTGACATCATGGGCATAAAAAAATGCCTGGATGATAATCATGGAGATCATCATTCCAGGCATCTTCGCCCTTATTATTCTTTTTTACCTTTTTGAAGGAACCACAAAAAGCCCCTTCAATGTATATCATTGATAGGCGCCATTGCCTTGTCATTTGCTTTTGTTAATTAATACATTACTATACTTTTTCTATCTTGTAAAGGGTTTCAGATAAAAGATATTAGATTAGGTGAGAAGAAACGAGAACATTCTCTCATGTCTTCTAAACTATCTTGCAACACAAGATGGCGGATCTCCTCAATCCCTTGACCCGTGAAGGCCGAAGAAATCACAAGGGGACCTTTGGCCATGACCTTCTTGAGTTGCTCAACCGCCCGGTCTACGTCTGCTTGCGAAGAGTCGGCTTTACTTATCACTCCAATGGGAAGCTTAGGAATCCCTGTCGCAAACCCGGGCGGGAAAATACAGGTCGAACGGGTGGCATCTTGGATATATAAGACATGAGTCACCTCTAGGCATGTCGCCATAATCGAGCGGTAATACATAGGATTCTCCGCATATTCGCCCGGCGTATCCACAATCCAATCATAATAGGTCAGCGTTTGCGTTTTTACTGCCTCGACCCGACGCCCCAGCAAAGCATTGGTCATCGTGGATTTCCCTGCCCCGATCGAACCGATCAACATTGCTCGATTTTTTTTCATGCCAGGTCCCTCCTACGATTTGGTAATGCGGGCAGACGTATAGCCCAACTGACCTGCAAGATAAGAATTGATATGCTCCATAGCCATCTCGACTTCTGAGACACTGCCCACCAACACCAGACTTCCGGTAAAGCGGTCAAGAAAGCCGATCGAAATATGAGCAGCCTTCGTTGCCAAATCTCCAGCAATAATCACGGTTTCACTGGGTGTCAGCGTGAGAATGCCAATGGCTCCTTCTTTTTGAATCCCCAATTTTTCAAACATCTGCGGATCAGGATTGGCGATCAGGTGACTTAACGTCACCTGTTTACCTGGAACGAATTCTTGTATAAATCGTTTTTTCTCCTCTGACATCAAATTTCCTCTTTTCATTTTTGTTCTGGTACCGTTCCATCAATCCAGCCACGAGCATGATCCATGTTAGCTGCCTGTTTTCAAATGATTTTCTTCTTTAATATCTTCTGTTAACTTATACTCATGCTTCTCGATAATTCCTCTATTTCTGTCCTCCTCCTCCAACTCAAGGGCCTTTGGAACAGATAGCCAGTAAGCCACAGCAACAGCAAAAACGCCTCCGCTAATCTTGCCCAACATAATATATAGAATTAGATTCGGTTGAAAATTTGCCGAGAAGGATAAGTGATCACCAAATAAGAAGGCCGCACAAACCGCAAAAGCAATATTGACCACTTTATCTTTAGGAGGCATTGATTTGATTAAGCGGAACATGGCCAAAATATTTGCCGCCGAAGCAAGAAGACCCGTACTACCAGCTGAGCTTAATCCCAATTTGCTACCCGCCACTTCCAACGGCCTAGAAAAATACTTTCGAATTAGATAAACCATTGGGAATGCACCCGCGAGCATAATTCCAATATAACCAGCTACTTCTAAAGCCCTAAACTGATCTTCTTTATCCGCAATGATCGGACTGAATCCCCAGCTTCCAAATAAAGAACTGAATGCTCCGGTAAAATATTCGACAATAGAAAAAACCAAAACCAGTTTCAAAAAGGCATCCATCCCTCGCCCGAACCACATAAACACTTTAATCATCAGATCAGGGAAAAAGCGAAGTCCTAAAGCGATAGAGCCAACAAAAATAATAAGAGGGATAAGATTGGCAAATATTTGCCCGAAGCCAAGGGATAGTTGATAGATAGAATCCGCATCAGTAGAAATAACTTCCCGAACGGTTGGATTTGTTAGAGCGATTAAAAGACAACTAACCAGTACACCAACAGGGATCCCTAATATCCCAGACATAATTCCCAATGCCATATACTTATGGTCTCTTCTCTCAAGCATGGCAAGTCCAGTAGGAATAGAAAAGACGATCGTGGCTCCCGCCATATACCCGACAATCATAGCCATGATCCATCCTTCCGTCGTTCCGGCCAATACTTCCGCTAATTGATACCCGCCCATGTCAACGGCGATAATGGAAGTAGCAGCGATGGCAGGATCAGCCCCCATAAAGGAAAAAATAGGACCAAAAATCGTTTCAACAATTTTTGATAAATAAGGTATAGAAGCCATAATCCCTGCTGTGGGAATGAAAATGTATCCAATCGAATGAAGACCTTCCATAAACTCCCTGCCAAGACCTTTTTCATTATCTCGAATTGCCGCAAGAGCGCCTAAAACTGCCGAAATCATTAGAATATAAATGACATAAGTTCCTATTTGCGCCAAACCAACTACCCCCGATCCATGTTCTTATTCCTACTCATTTTAAGCTCTCAATTCAACTTCCTAACGAAAAACGTCCATAACTGGCAATAATTTAGCATCACCTCCCAGCACATAAAAAAACGCCTGTATGGACGGATTCTCGCATCCGTCATACAGGCGTCTTCGCCTAATATTTTAACTTTTCGCACTTGTATCATACTATTTTTTTTAGTTAATGTAAAGGGTTTCATTGAAAAATCCTCTTCCCCTACAAATTTAACTCTTCTCCCAATAAACCTGCACATCTTCCTCACCAAATCCAGAATGGACAACTAATGGATAAAGGCTTTCAAGTGCTTTCCAACTCCCTGCCATGTATAACTGCGTTCCCAGCTTCTGTTTCCCTGCAATACGGAGTATACACTCATCAGAAAACTCGTATAGAACCGTTGTCCCTTTTGGCAGGGACTCTAGCAGCTCGATCTCCGCGATCTTTTGCACTTCTTTTGTCAGATAATAGAATTCATAGGATACTCCTTGAGTATCCAACGATTCGATAAACGGCTGGATTTTCTTCAGCCCGTTTGGGTCGGAGAAGAGTAAACATTTCCGTGTATTCGGAATCAGGGTAAACTCTTCTACTACATTTTTGGACAGATCAAACGATACAACCAATTCTCTCACCTCCCTTATCGGTTTACTTTTAACTATTGAATGGGCTCAACAAGCAATCGAGTCCCCGCCTGGCTAGATCCACTCCGTCCACGGAAAGGAAAAGGGATCGAGGCTTGCACATTTTCTTCTAATCCGAATAAGGCGGATAGTTGGCCGATGAATTCGTTTTGATTCGAGCTTCCGGCAAGCTCCTTCATTTGAACGAAGGGATCGTGTAGAATTTGGTTGACCATCACTTTAAAGGATTTTCGAATGATCTGGATTTCATGATCCGTTAAATGAGGCAGCTTGTTCTCTATATGACGAACCGCCTCGTCTTGCATGATCTGTGTTTTTTCCCTCAAGGCCGCAATTAGCGGGATCACGCCTAATGTCCCCAGCCAAGATTGAAAAGCCACCCGTTCCTCGTCGATCATCCTTTCTATCTTTTGAGCCTCTTTTTTTCGTGCACTCAGGTTTTCATCGACAATGCCCCGCAAATCATCCATATTGTATAAATAAACAT
>JBEQAI010000270.1:0-5252 GCA_041640415.1 Ammoniphilus sp.
AAACCAATATGAATGATATATCAGCACAGCAAGAACCGAAATTTTGTTTGAATCCAAACCAAGATAAAAAACAAAACTGAGGAAAATCAGATGAATCAAAATCTATTCTCATCGCTTTTTTCAACAACATAGTAACAAAACTGATATTTTGTAACCCTATTTAAAGAAACCAAAAATGGGAGGTTTTTGCCCTCCCAACTTACTGAAACTCCCACCATTTCAGATACCAATATGGATTCATTGGTTTCCACGGCTGTCTTTTCGTATCATACATTCCTAAGTGCAAGTGTGGTTCAAACATGGCTCTTGTACCTTCTTCTCCGTACCCGGTAGATCCAACGAATCCAATGAGCTGGCCTTTCCTGATTTGGGTTCCGAGATCGGTCCCCTCTGCATAACTGGTCATATGCGCATAATAAAAGGCAATTCCATTATTGGATTCTACCGTAAGTCTCCATCCGCCATAGTAATTCCAGCCTTTTCGGATCACTCGCCCGTTATCAATGGCAAATATCGGTATCCACTGTTTGGCAAAGATATCGACACCTTCATGACTCCTGGTGTTTCCTGTCGTGCTGAAGGATCGCGGATCCCCATAGTCATTCCTGTACGACTGATAGGTTCCATCTACAAGAGGAAACCGTCCATCTCTAAACATGTCCGGCGGTTTTATCGAAGCCTGTGGCGGGATATATAGCCTTTGGCCTGGCTGAAGCATGTCGCTCGTCAAACCGTTCGCTCGTTTGATTTCAGCTACCGTGGATTCATTTGAGGATGCAATCTGGCTAAGGGTGTCCCCCTTCATTACGACATAGAACGGGTCCGATACGTGCAGATGCTGACCTGGATAGATCACTGGCGTCATTAACCCATTCCACTCCATCAGTTGGTCGATTGTCACCCCATAACGGCTTGAGATTCTCCAGAGCGTGTCATTAGACTGCACCCGGTAGTGTATTTCACGGTGATCCGTTTTGGCGAGTTCATACACGTAGCGAGTGGACATTTCGGCTAAGTGGGTTTTCCTGTTTACCCGCACCGGCTGATCCATAGTAATTTGCTGCCCATTCTTGTATGCAATGCGTGAGCCAACGGCGAGCTGAATTTGGTTCCTTCCCCTCTGAATACGAATCACCTGTCCTTCAGGGATCCACTCCACTTTCGCTCCCATAGACTCGAACACGTTCCGTACTGCAACCATGCCGGCAGAAGCTTCAGCTCGATGGCAACACAAGCTTGCAAGCACCATCAACAAGACCAGCATAATCCCCCTTTTTCTAGCTGAAAAAATAATAGTTACTCTCCTCCCTTCCAACATCCTTTATATTTTGTTCATGAAGGATTTTTTCAACATGAAAAAGAGGAGTTTTTTCTGTACAATTGACATAAAGATTTCACTTTTCAATAGTTAACATCTGATGAGAAAATAATGGAGGGAACCATGATATGATTACGCATTTTCAATTCAAGGAAACAAAAGGAAAAGACTATTTCCGAAAAGCCTGGAGTTTTTCTTTCAATAGTCATGGTCAAATTTATACAGGGGTTTATCATCAGGATGGCACAGTAGATTGGAACGAAACAGACCCCACTCGGGCTCAGCCTGAACTGCTGAAGGAGCTTCATCGCCTTATGAGTTTTCATGTATTTAGGTAGATTATGAGGGGGAATCATCGTTGGAGCGAGCCAATCAAAAACAATTTCTTACAAAACATCCGATATTTCAAGTATTGGAAGAAAAACAACTAGAGTTTTTGTTGGATAACAGTGAAGTTCAGCAACTGCAAAAACATCATTTCGTCATCCATGAACAACAAACCAACGATGACATCTTCCTTTTACTAGATGGCGTTGCCAAAAACACCTTTATCAATGATCATGGTGAAGAAGTCGCTGTACTCTTTTACCATCCGGGAGATTTTATTGGAATCATATCGGCTATCACTCATCGCAAAACGCAATTTTCTGTTCAAGGCATGAGTGATTTGCTGCTCCTTCGCATTCCCCACGATCTTTTTTCCCAAATGCTCCGGGAAAGTTTAACCTTCTCGGAGAAAATGATCCGCATGGTTAGCCAGAGACTGGATAATCTTTATCAAAGAATCCAGGAAGAAACCTCTTACCACGCACACGGGTTGGATCCTTATCCCTATCGTAAAAAAATTGGGGAAATCATGTCCGTTCCGGTAATCACCGCCTCACCAACCGATCGTGTCGTGTGCCTGGCTCAGAGGATGAATGATCAACAGATTTCATCCCTTGTGATCGTGAATGACCAAAATTTTCCCCTTGGCATTGTCACACAAAAAGATATCATTCGAGCGATTGTTACCCATACAACAAAAATTACGCAGATCCAGGCTCGTGACCTCATGACCTCTACCCTATTAACCTTGCCGCCAGATGCCTACTTCTATGAAGCTATGCTCTTGATGGTCAAGCACAATGTAAAGCATATTCCTGTAACGGCAACAGATGGACGTGTGGAAGGCATGATATCGATGAGGAATCTCGCCCAAGCGAAGGGCCATGAGGTTCTCTCCGTCGTTGATCAGATCGAATCGCAGACCTCCATTTCCGGACTAGCAGAAAAGAAAAAGCATATCCATCAAATTTTGGAGTCCATGGTCAAGGAAAATGCTTCAGCCGATGAGATGTGCACGTTAATCACAGAATTAAATGACCGATTGCTCCGTCGGATTATCATCCTCTCTGAGCAGCAGCTTATAATCGAAGGCACTGGCCCTGCCCCTGTGGAGTACTGTTGGCTAACCATGGGAAGTGAAGGCCGTAAAGAACAAACGTTAAGTACCGATCAGGATAATGCCATCATCTTTCAAGATGTGGACACGCAAGAACAGCCAGCTGTTCTTGCCTACTTCACTAGCTTGGCAGAAAAAGTAGTAGACGGGCTGGAACGCTGCGGATTCCCTCGTTGCAGCGCAAATGTCATGGCAACGAATTCAAGGTGGTGTCATAGTCTAACGGACTGGAAAAAAGAAATTGACCAGTGGTACACGCACTTAGAAGGAGATGAGCTCCGGAACTATACCATTTTCTTAGATTTTCGCGGGGTTTTTGGGAATACAGTCTTAGCTGATCAGATTCGAACTTATCTGATCAGTAAACGTAATCCCTTCCTGCTCCATCGTTTAGCGGAAGATGATGCCGAGTATCATGTCCCTCTAGGTACCTTTGGGAGGATCATTACCGAGAAAATCAAGAACCAGCCGGATTCAGTTAATCTTAAACATGGGGCGGTCATGCACATTGTCAATGCTATGCGTATCTTGAGTTTGAGCGAAGGCTTAGCAGCGGTTTCTACCTTGGAGCGCTTAAAGGCACTACAGGCCAGAGCGGTCTTTACGAAAGAAGAAGCCGAGGAAATTGAACAAGCATTTAATACGCTGATGACTTTCCGGATACACGAAAACCTGCGCCAGTTGGCCTCAGGAAAACCACTTAGTAATTATTTAAGTGTCAGATCCCTTAGCAAGCCGGATTACATCAAGTTAAAAAGAGCGCTATCGACAGCCAAGTGGGTACAGCAAATGATTGCACGGCGTTTTCATGTAGGGGGAGCCCGCCTATGATAACAGGCTTTACGAAATGGATTAACCATGTCCTCTTTGATACCAAAACTAAGGTCACCTACAGCCCTGAACTTCTACTCGGTGTTTCTGAACGGCTTGATCGGTCAGAATCCACCTTTCATGATCCTTCCTTACCTCTGAAGGAATCTACCTTTGTCGTTTTTGATACGGAGACCACAGGCTTTTACCCTTATGCCGGTGATGAATTACTTTCCATCGGAGCCATCTTGATAAAGAATGGGGAAATCCAAGAACATCAGGTTTTTCACGAATGGATCAATCCGTACAGAACCATTCCACCTCAAGTGATAGAGTTAACCCAAGCCAAGGAGGAGGAGCTTAAACAAGCTCCCCCTGCCCTTGTGGTGCTTTATCAATTTTTACAGTTTATTGAAGGGCACTATCTCGTGGCGCACTGTGCTGATTTTGACCTGAACTTTATTAATATTCAGCTAAGGAAACAGGTAAAAGCCAAGCTGCAAAACCCAACGATCGATACCCTATCTCTTTCCTACTACCTAAATCCAATGCAAAGCTCCCACGATCTTGATTATTTACTAGACCTTCATCGTATCCCGCTTCTCCGGCGTCATCATGCCTTGGATGATGCTAAAATGACGGCAGCATTGTTCTTAAAATTCCTTGATCGATTGGAAAAACGCGGAATCACGACCATGACGGGTTTGGACAACTTCATTAAATCCATGCATATCCTACATAAATAGACTTGCGCAAAAGCGCAAGTCTATTCTTCTTTTTCCTTCGCTTCTTCCTGACTAAGCTCCATGAGCTTCTTCATCAGAATATGCTGTGGCATATGCATGAGCTGCTCCAAAGGAACCTTCAGCTTTTCAGCTAGCTTCACAGCGGTTTCGGCAGAAATATTCAATGGTTTCATTTTTTATCCCCTTCTCACTCCGATAAAAGTCTTTTTTATTATAACAAATATTAATGGTATAATAACCCTAGAAAAATCATCCCCAAGGAGGTCACCTCTATGCGACTCACTGGTAAGAAAATCATTGCCCTCGTGGATCATGAATTTGAAGATTTAGAGCTTTGGTATCCTGTACTCCGCCTGCAGGAAGAAGGGGCTGTCGTACACTTCGTTGGCCCTCAGGCGAACGAAACCTATAAAGGAAAATATGGGGTTCCTGCGGTGGCTGAATATGCCTTTGGAGACATCACACCATCAGAATATGATGGAATCTTGGTGCCAGGCGGATGGGCTCCGGACAAGCTGCGCCGCTATACAGAAGTACTTGAGATGGTCAAGTACATGGATGAGCAAAAAAAGCCTATTGGCCAGATCTGCCACGCAGGTTGGGTCCTCATTTCCGCAAAGATTCTTCAGGGAAGAAAAGTAACAAGCACCCCTGGAATTAAGGATGATATGGAAAACGCTGGCGCTACATGGATCAACGAGCCGGTCGTTGTCGATGGTCATATCGTTTCAAGTCGGCGACCGCCGGATCTTCCTCCTTATGCTAAAGCCTTTGCTGATGCCTTAGCAGCTTTTCAATAAAAGTTCGTTTTTTTTGGTTGAAACTTTAACCTGAATCCTCTAGCATAGAGAGAGGGAGGGTTGTCCGTCATGAATCTATCCAATTGTCCAGAATGCGGGAAATTATACGTCCGAACTCGTATTGATATGTGCCC
>JBEQAI010000271.1:0-5220 GCA_041640415.1 Ammoniphilus sp.
CAGGAGTCATTGGCATTCAGGACACCATTCGTCTCGAAGCGAAACGGGCCGTCAAGCAGCTTCAGCAGTTAGGGATTCAAGTGGTGATGCTCACGGGGGACCGTTCAGCTACGGCAAAGCACATCGCCAATGCGGCAGGGGTAGATGCCTACTATGCCGAACTATTGCCCGAACAAAAAGTAGAGAAAGTCAAAGAACTGAAGCAGAAGTTCGGTAAAGTGGCTATGCTGGGTGACGGAGTCAACGATGCTCCTGCGTTAGCGACTGCATCCGTAGGAATCGCCATGGGAGCTACAGGGAGCGACGTTGCGCTCGATACGGCAGACCTGGTGCTGATGCAAGATGATATAGAAAAGGTTCCTGCGGCGGTTCGACTCGGACAACGGGCGAAAAAAGTCATGAGGCAAAATATTGTTTTTTCGTTAAGCATCATTCTTCTCCTTATTTTTTCGAACTTCGCTTATGAGCTTGCGCTCCCTTTAGGAGTGATCGGACACGAGGGCAGTACCATCCTAGTAATCTTGAATGGGCTAAGACTCTTAAAAATGTAGGTATGAGTCATTAAGTTTGGTTTATAATGGAATATGAATCGATATGAGAAATGAGGGTAAAGCTATGAATTGCAAAATTACAAGAAATGCAGCTAAAAAAATAAAAGAGATTATGGAGAAAGAAGACACGCAGGGCAAAACCCTCAGGGTATACATTACGCATTCTCACGGGGATCACGCCCACTATGGAATAGGGGTGGATGAACCAGGGGAAAATGATGTCATTGTAAAAACCGATAAGGATATAGATGTTCTTCTCGATCGAAACCAAGAACTGTTAGATGGGGTAAAGATTGATTATCTCTATATTCCTAAAGAAGGATTCGTGATTACGAATCCAGGTAAAGGAAATCACGGCGATCACTAAGAGCAAAGAAAAAGTAGTGCAAATAGATATTCAGTCAAAATCAACAAAAAAGGGCTTCTCTCAACTGTTATGTTGGAAGAAGCCCTTCTTCATTAGGGTGCTATGGTTCCTCGATTTCGGGTCTCGGACGGTATCAGTGAATCATCCATTCTTTTCTTTTTATTGCTTTGAAAAGGGGTCCATTTTGATTGATTTGAATGATATATGGGGATATGCAAATTGTTTTCATTATAGGATTTTGGTAAATTTATCAAGAAAAGATAAAGCGAAAAATAAAGGAGTCTTACGATGATTAATAAAATTGGAAAAGTAACTGTATATGTAAAAGATCAAGAACAGGCAAAAGACTTCTGGTTAAACAAAATCGGCTTCGTCTTAAAATTCGAGCAACCTATGGGACCTAATGCATCCTGGATAGAAGTCGGACCAAGCAAAGACGAGTTTACCACTTTAGTTCTTTATTCGAAGTCTGCTATGGAACAACAGAAACCATCGGCGGTTGCACATCCGTCTATTCTTTTCAGTACAACGGATATCGAGTCGACCTTTGAAAAACTGAAGCAAAATGGAGTAGAAGTAGGGGAAATGATGAGAATGCCATTTGGAACTATGTTTACCTTTAAGGATCAAGATGGAAATGAGTACTTAATAAGGGAAGATAAATAAATCAAATTTAACATTACTGCCCATGAAATTGCAATTTTGCACCCCGTAACGTAATTTTTTACGTATTTAAAAAGGAGGCTAATCCATGAAACTAACCTGTTTAGGCATCTGGGGTGCCTACCCGGAAGCGGGATCCGCTACTACGTCTTTTCTTCTGGAGGAAAAAGGGTTTAAGCTGTTGATCGATTGCGGCAGTGGGGTGCTTGCTCAAATGCAAAAAATCGTACCGGTCGAAGAATTGGATGCCCTCGTGCTTTCTCATTATCATCACGACCATGTAGCGGATTTGGGCTGTATGCAGTATGCTCTGCTGATCAACACCTTATTGGGAAAAAGAAAGGACTCGCTTCCGATCTACGCGCATCGGGAAGGGCCTTTTGAATCATTATCCTATCAGACGTATTCCCATGGGGTAGAGATTAGCGCCGAGCGCAAATTCATGATTGGGCCATGGGAGGTATCCTTTTGCCCTACGGTTCATCCGGCTTATTGTCTTGCCATGAAATTTACTTCGGAAGGAAGATCCATCGTCTATAGTGCCGATACGGGCTGGTGCGACGAGCTGGTGGAGTTCAGTAAGGGGGCGAACCTCCTGATCTGTGAATCTAGTCTATATAATGAACAAAAAGGCCAGGTTTCGGGTCATATGACAGGGGGAGAGGCAGGCCAGTTAGCGCAGCTCGCGGAGGTTCAAGCTTTGATCCTTGCCCATTTTCCCCATTATGGTGAGCATCAGCGATTAGTTGAGCAGGCCAGAGAGGAATTTTCTGGTCCCGTCCAGCTTGCCTCTGAGCTAAAAAGTTGGGTAGTGAAATAGAGGCACTTTTTCCCGGGCATACTTATACTATTACTACAATGAATAAACGGATGGTAATGCATATGATAAAACAGCCCCAGAGTGTGTGGAAAGGTCATTTCATACAGATTGATGGCGTGCGAATTCATTATGTAGTAAAAGGAGAAGGGAAGCCGCTGGTCTTAGTCCATGGGTTGGGAGCCTACTCTTATACCTGGAGATATAATATTGATGAACTAGCCCGATCCTATAAGGTGTTTGCCGTTGATTTAAAAGGATTTGGCTATTCAGAAAAGCCGTTGGGCGGGGGCTATTCGATCGATGATCATGTCCAGATGATGGAAAAGTTTATCCGTAGAATGGGCCTTGAGCGCGTCGATTATGTAGGCAGCTCCATGGGGGGAGAAATTGGTTTGCGGTTATGTCTTAAGAACCCACGCTTAATTGCGCGCTTAGTCTTAGTCGGAAGTTCTGGCTACAGGGATAAGCTGCCTATGTGGGTCAAGCTGCTGGGACATTTACCGTACAGGTCATTTATTAAAAGTTTTATCCGTAGAAAATATTTAAGAGAAGACGTTTTAGCGGAGATGGTAAAGGGAGCCTACCATAATCCTGATGTCTTAACGCCGGAAGAGATTAGCGCCTACTTAAGCCCGATCTATTCTCAAGGCTTCGAGGAATCGTATCTCTGCATGCTGCGTGAATTTGACTTCGGAAAGTACAAGGACTCCTATCAGCAGATCAAACACGATTCGCTTATTCTAGCTGGGGAGAATGACCGGGTGATTCCCCTAGAGCAGTGCTATCGTCTGCGTGATGATCTGCCGAACTCCCGATTGGTGACCTTTTCGAATTGTGGGCATTTCCCTCATGAGGAAAAGTGGAAAGATACCAACCATCATATCCTTGATTTTCTTAGATCATAAAGCCAAACTCGCGGGAGGAACGTATGGGAAGTGAAATGAAGGAAAAATGCGGGGTGTTCGGGGTTTTCAATCATCCGAAAGCAGCGGACCTCACCTATTACGGTCTTCATGCTCTACAACACCGTGGGCAAGAAAGCGCGGGAATCGTTGTCAGCAACGGAAAAACCTTCAGTTATCATCGCGGGATGGGATTAGTGACGAAGGTGTTCACAAGAGAGATCCTAGACCGCCTAGAAGGGGAGATGGCGATTGGGCATGTCCGTTATTCTACGACGGGGGAAAGCTTGCTGCATAACTCTCAGCCCCTTGTATTCAAGTACCGTGAAGGAGATCTTGCGCTAGCCCACAACGGCAATCTCGTTAATGCTGAATATGAACGAGGGTTGCTGCAGCAGCAGGGAAGTATTTTTCAAACGACCACGGACACTGAGGTGATCGCACACCTTCTTGCGCGTTCCGCAAAAAAGACGTTCGCCGAAGCCGCTCCCGATGTATTAAAGAGAGTGCACGGTTCTTTTGCGTTGCTAATGATGACGGAAAAACAAATGTTAATTGCTCTTGACCGCCATGGATTACGCCCCTTATCACTAGGCAGGATCGGAGAAAACGGAATTGTGGTGGCTTCCGAAACCTGCGCCTTAAATGCGGTGGGAGCCAGCTTCTGGCGAGATGTAGTCCCGGGTGAGTGGATTCTCGTGGATAAGGACGGTATTCAAACGGGGACCTTTGCTGGGGAAGAAAAAAAATCGCTGTGCTCTTTTGAATTTATTTATTTTGCCCGAGCAGACAGTGTGATTCAAGGTCGCAGCGTGATGTCTGTCAGAAAAGAATTAGGCAAAATCCTAGCAGAAGAACATCCGGTGGAAGCGGATGTGGTTGTTGCTGTTCCGGAATCTAGTGTTCCTGCGGCCATTGGGTATGCTCAATCCTCAGGGATTCCCTACGAAATCGGTCTTATAAAGAATCCTTATGTAGGCCGTACGTTTATCGAACCCACCCAAGAGCTCCGAGAGCTTGCCGTTCGTCTTAAGCTAAGCGCCGTCAGAGAGCTGCTCGAAGGCCGAAGAGTCATTTTGGTTGATGATTCCATCGTCCGTGGAACCACCAGTAAGCGAATTGTGCAGCTTCTGCGGGAAGCCGGTGCAAAAGAAGTGCACGTGCGTATTAGCTCTCCTAAAGTTGGTAATCCCTGCTATTATGGCATCGATATGCCGACCAAGGAAGAGCTGTTTGCAAATCGCCATGAGGAAGAAGTGGCGATGGGACAAGCCATTGGTGCGGATACCTTGGCTTTTCTGAGTGAAGAAGGTTTGTTGAGAGTGATTGGCATGGGCATGCCGAATGGTCCGGAGCATTGTTTGGCCTGCTTTAATGGGGCTTATCCAACGAAGCTGTATTTGAAAGAATGAGGGCACTCCAGGAGTACCCTCATTTTGCCGTTGCCCGCGTTTCCTGAAAACGGCGAATGATTTTGGTAATGACTCGGCGCGGGATGAATCGGACACTCGAGGCGAGCAGCCAATTTTTTAGACCGGGGATGACCACGGGTTTTCCCTGCTGAAGACCTTCATACCCAATAACAGCGACTTGTTTAGCGCTCATGCCTTTAAAGAGCTGAGAGGCGCCAAATCCGGCGCGCTGCTCGAACCCGGTAGCAGTAGGGCCGGGGCAAAGGGCGGTTACTGTTACCCCATAGGGCGCAAGCTCATTGGCAAGTCCTTCAGAAAAAGATAAAACGTAAGCCTTTGTCGCATAGTAGACAGCCATCAAGGGCCCCGGTTGAAAGGAAGCCGTAGACGCGACATTCAAAATTTTCCCTGACTTTCTTTCCATCATGCCAGGGAGAAGGAGCTTCGTTAAATGGGTAAGGGATGAGATGTTAACCTGGATCATATCCAGGGTTTCTTGTGCATC
>JBEQAI010000272.1:0-5198 GCA_041640415.1 Ammoniphilus sp.
TTATGATAGAATAGGGGGATCGGGGAAGCTAATAGGTTTCGATTTAGGTGGAGACAAAAGGAGGACAACTCATTGGCAACAGCACTTGTGGTTGACGATGCTTTATTTATGCGCACCATGCTTAAAAAAATTCTAGAGGATAACGGACATGCCGTTATAGGTGAGGCTTCCACTGGAGAAGAAGCCGTTCAAAAATATAAGCTATTGAACCCTGAATTCGTGACCATGGATATCACCATGCCGGATATGAACGGCATTGAAGCCGTCAAGCAAATCATATCCACTTCCCCAGGAGCAAAAATTATCATGTGCTCGGCTATGGGACAGCAAGGAATGGTTCTTGATGCCATTAAGTCAGGGGCAAAAGATTTTATTGTAAAGCCCTTCCAATCTGACCGAGTGCTGGAGGCTATCTCCAGGGTGCTTGGATAATAAAGAATGCTAGAAATTTCATAAATCCTTATCTGCTAAAAAAGGCAATAGCTTATGGCTATTGCCTTTTCCCGTATTCTCATACTTCCATAATAACCGGAAGGATCATCGGTTTACGTTGGGTCTTTTCATAGAAATATGGTTCTAGTACATCAATAACCTTAGATTTTAATTGTGACCACTCTTTTACGTTTCTTTCCGTTAGCCTCTGTAGGGACTGCTGAACTAAACGTGTAGCTTCGTTGAGCATTTCCTCTGATTCCCTAACATAAACAAAGCCTCGGGTAACCAAATCAGGTCCGCTCACAATCTTCCACTGCTCTTTGTTGATCGTGACAACAACAACAATTAAGCCGTCTTCAGACAATTTTCGGCGATCACGCAATACAATGTTTCCAATGTCGCCTACTCCTTTACCATCAATAAGGACCATGCCCGATGGAAGCTTGGCCGCCTTCGTAGCCGCTCCATCAAGAAACTCAACAGGGTCACCATTATCCAGAATGAAAATATTGCTGCTAGGAACACCCGTCTCTTCTGCAAGCTTCTTATGCATGACTAGCATGCGATACTCACCGTGGATCGGAATAAAGTATTTGGGTTTAATAAGGTTAAGCATCAACTTCAATTCTTCCTGACTTCCATGACCCGATACGTGGAAACCCGATACAGATCCAAAGACGACTTCCGCGCCCGCTCGCATGAGCAAATCTATTGTCCTACCCACAAACCTTGCGTTTCCTGGAATCGGCTGTGCTGCAATGATTACCGTATCTCCTGGATAGATTTTCACGGTACGATGTGATCCTGTCGCAATTCGAGTCAAAGCGGCCATAGGTTCCCCTTGGCTGCCTGTACAAACGATAACGACTTGGTTGGCAGAGAATCGATCAATTTCATTTACATCAATTAACATACCCTTAGGAATATTGAGATACCCCAACTCTGCCCCGATGCGAAATACGTTTTCCATACTTCGACCAATTACAGCAATTTTTCGTCCATAAAGGTCTGCTGCTTCAATCACCTGTTGTAAGCGGTATACGTTCGAAGCAAAGGTCGCAAAAATAATGCGTCCATCAGACTTGTGGAAAACTTCTTTGATCGTTTCTCCAACGGTGCGCTCGGAAAGAGTATGACCGGGACGTTCACTGTTCGTACTGTCAGAAAGCAAGCAAAGGACTCCCTTTTCCCCGAGAGCTGCCATCTTAGCTAGATCAGCTTTTTCTCCGACAGGGGTATAATCAAACTTAAAGTCCCCTGTATGCACAATAATGCCTTCAGGCGTATCCACAGCAATACCTACCGCATCTGGGATACTATGGTTAACACGGAAGAATGAGAGGCTAAGCTCTCCTAGTTTTAGCACCGTGCTATCGCTAATTTCGTGAATCTTTACCCGGTTGATCAGGCCATGCTCTTGGAGCTTCACCTTGGCTAGACCCAGTGTAAGCTTAGTGCCATATAACGGCACATCCAGTTCCTTCAAGACAAAAGGCAATGCTCCTATATGGTCCTCATGACCATGAGTTAATACGATCCCGCGAACTCTATCTTGATTTTCGGTTAGATACGAAACATCAGGAATGACGAGATCAATTCCAAGCATTTCTTCTTCAGGAAACTTCAAGCCTGAATCAATGACCACAATGTCATCCATATATTCCACTACATACATGTTCTTTCCGATTTCGCCTAGTCCTCCCAAGGCGAATACACGTAACGGACTACGTTTGTTCTTCATAGGTTCACTCCTTTAAATGCCGACACTCTTAATCTTCTCCATTTTTCACATAATATGAAGGAAAAGTCCAATGATAAAATGATTTAATCATATCTCAACCAAAAAAGCAAAAAATGGTACCCCCAGTATAATCTTTAATGGGAAGGATAGTTCCGAATCGATTCAGCTATCCGAAGAAGTTGAATTTGCACATCTTCTTGGGGTTGAACTGTTGGCGCTTGTCCAATTAAAGCGGGGCGAAGCAAGTGGGGAAAGGTGGGGTGAAGTTGCTGATAGAAATACTCAATCAGACAGGAGTCTCGTATCTGTTGCTGAACAAACCGCTTCGTGTAAGGGACTATCAACTTTTGTCCGTTAGATAAAGACAGTTCGCTATGCTTAGGGTTTGTCTTGACTGGAGCGATCTGATCGATGCTACGATGATTCAACCAGAGGAAACCTCGAGCCTTAAGGTCTTCCTTACATAAATTCCGAAGGGGAAATAGAACCAAATGAGAGGTAATCGGCAGGGGAAGCAATTGTTTTTTACTAAGATGGATATGGACAAATCGGTGTAAAGATTCGATATCAAGGAAAAAAATCTCAAGCAACTGTCGCAAAAATCGGCTGCTCGTATAGGGCAAGATCTTCTCTTGATCAGACAGAAGAATTCTCGTCAGCTCTCCACGTCCGGGAACAAGGATGGGTTCAATGGCCAATCCCTTCTGCAAAAAGTCTGCAGCAAGCATGGCAAACTGCTGGGAAAAAGATCCGTTTTTATTCATTATTCAACACAACCCTCCCAAATAAAAAATAGTACAGGAACATTTTAACAAAACGTCTTAAAAAAAGAAACAAAAAACAGTTTTCCGCAAAAGAAAACTGTTTCTTGGCTGCTTAATCCCATAATTCAAATTCTTCCCCTGCAGTTAGCTTCCCCTTATTACACTTGGGGCACTGAACCCCAGATTCCAAGCGTTCTTCGGTTATTTTGGTAACCATCCTTTCATCACAGAACACGCAACCTGGATTATCCCCGAGAAGACTCGTCCATGTATCACTAGACAATTGAAACATCTGCTTAACTGGGTTAACGGCTGTTTGTCTTGCCGCTCCGATCTCCCCTACAAAAACCTCTTCTTCCTTCAGGTGCAAAATATCCAAGCGCTCATACGTCTTCTTACAAGTATAGCAGACACATGCCTCATATTGATAAGACGTGTCAGGCAAGGATTCGGTTGTGATCTTTCTTAATACATGTTGATACTCCTCTAAGTGTCTTGGATTAATATACAAGTCGATTTCTTGAGAGTAGGTAAAGATATATTTTCGTATGACTTCTTGAATGGAATCCTGGCTTCCTTGGTGAAGCATAAGAATTCCTGTGTCATATCCGCAACATTTACAAACAAAATTCATCCCGATGCCCATGTTCCCTCCTTCTGTCCTGCCAAGTCAACATCTCTACAATGGCATAACTCTCGGACTAAGTACTTTCGTCTTAATAAATTCTACGAAGGGATCCTCAAATCCTATAAGAATGTTTCTACATTTTTTGACGAAAGCTGACACTACCACTTTCCTAGAAGCTGCAAAATCAGAATAATTCCTCCCAACCCCCATACATAGTATGCAAAAGATTTTAAGGATCCTTTTCTCAGAATATTCAACATCCATCTTACTGCAACATACCCTGCTATTGCAGCCGCAAAAGTTCCAACCAAAAGAGGAAAAAAACCAATCACCTCAGACTCATTGGTAACCAGTTTTTTACCCTGTAACATACATGCGCCAAAAATAGCAGGAAGACTTAACAAAAACGAAAATCGAGCTGCTGCTTCTTTTTGTATTCCCCTAAAAAGAGATCCAGCAATAGTCAGCCCAGATCTTGAAATGGCCGGTAAGATTGCAGCCCCTTGAAGGGTACCGATAAAAAAGGCATCCTTAAATGAAATCTGCTCAAAGGATTTGGATCCCTTATCCTTGATTCGATCCGCCCACCATAGGATGAAGCCTGTAATAATGAACTCGATTCCTATTGTGCTCCCAGTCCTTGATATATCCTCAAAATAATCTTCAAATGAAAGCCCAATAATGGCTGTAGGAATAGTCCCAACAACAAGCAAAAGTCCTAAACGACTAAAGGGATGCTTCAGCAAATGGACGATATCGTCCCAAAAAACCGCCATGACGGCGACCAGGGTGCCAAAATGCAGCAGCGTATCCAGTAGTAGCCCTGCCTCGGCCATCCCTAAATATTTCCTTCCCAGTACTAAATGACCTGTACTGCTTATGGGCAAAAACTCTGTAAAACCTTGAATAATCCCTAGTATAAAAGATTTCCATAGTTCCTCCATGTTGAGCCTCCCATAGTTTGGCTATGTCTCTTTCTACATCTATGTCCAAGCCCCTCTATTTATGCTCATTGAATCCTATACAACAAAAAAAAGAGGAATTATAATCCTCTTTTTTAAGCAATGTATAGAACTGCTTTTTGGTCTATGGAATAAAGCTCATCTATGGTAGAAATGGAGTACAGCCTTCTTAGGAGCTCATTCCTACCAAGGCCAGATCGAAGAAAGCAACGGGTAAACTTTCCATCCAGATCCATCATTACCTCAAAGTATTCTCCCTTACCATCCATCTTTTTTTTCAAAGAGAGGACGGAGATGCGTCCCATATGATTGTACCTTCCTTTCGAGCTGTATGACTGTCTGAGTCAGTTTTATATACAGTTTATACCATGTTTAAGATATTATTCGTGTTAAAACGAAAAAAGCATAGATACAAGGTATCTATGCAACTAACTGTTGAATGAACTGAAGGGCATTTTGCCTTTCTTCATCTGTAGTCCGCTTTTCAATCTTTTTTAGGGCATGAAACAACTCGTTTAGCTTAGGTTGATCCCACTTGGCCAACCTGAGTCCTTCCTTGATTCCTTCCACTAGGCCAGCTTCCAGCTGGTCCTGGACATCATCGAGTTTTTCCAAAATATCCTCAGCCGGATGATCCTTCATACAAATTCCCATGCTTCTCTCCCCTT
>JBEQAI010000273.1:0-5174 GCA_041640415.1 Ammoniphilus sp.
GTATTTTTTGCCCCTTGATACGCCGCCATTCCATCTGGCAGACCGGGTATCAGATCACCATTTCCATTTGCCATGGGTTGTCCGGTCGTCGAAATGATTTTGTACTGGAAGCCTTGGGGAAGGTCGAAAAAACCCATTGGGTCCTTTACTAAGGGACCATACCCGCCCGCACCGCTCGTGGGATTGATTGCTTTTCCTTCAGCAGCTAGAATCCCAGCTTGTCCACCTAGAGAGAATAAGCCCGTTGTGCCTAAGGTTAAGGCTAGCGTACTCATTCCACCTACTCTTAGAAAGTCCCGTCTATTCATACCACTATTTTTCATTTGTATTGCCTCCTCGTCTTATTTAGGATGCTAACTGATGATTATCCTAAATAAAGGCTAACAAAAGAAATTTAAACCCTTATATAAAAACTATTAAGATATTGTTAGTGGTAGAAAATAGTAAAATAGTAACACCTCTTAGACGATAAAAGAGGTATACTTCATTAGATTTATAGGTTAGTGGACCTGTATGTTTGAAGTATTAGCCAGTTAAACTTTGCCCTTGAAAATAAAACTATGACTTTGGTAATGGATACCCGACAAGAGAAATGCTTCTTATGTAACTTTTTTGTAAAGTCTTTTTATACTTGATGTAAATTTACAGGACCCATTGCTTAATCGCAGTCGCTACCCCAGCTTCCTCATTAGTTTTCGTAATCCAATCTGCTGCTTGCTTGAGTTCTTCTTGAGCATTGCCCATGGCAATTCCGCAACCAACTGCTTTAATCATCTCTAGATCATTAAGACTGTCCCCCATGGCGATGACCTGTTGCATTCCAATTCCTAGCCGCTCGCAAACATATTGAAGTCCTCTGGCCTTATGAACACCCCTTGCGTTTATTTCCAAATTTGTTGGGGTTGAACTTGTGACCTCCAGTTCACCTGTGTCTGCAAGAAGAGTAGCTATTTCTTCTTTCTTTTGCATGTCATCGAATTCAAAACCAAACTTCAGCCAATGTCGAGCAAAAATATCTTCCGGCATTTCATCAGACCAAATACGGTCCGTCGAAATCGCCCAAAAACGCGTTTTGTAAGCTTGTACCATTTCATACATTTTATCGACAAGAGAAGCTCTTAAGACATGCTGCTGCAGAAGGGTCCCTTTATTGTCCCAGACCTCGGCACCATTTGAAGTCACTAAATAGGAAGTCAACTTCAGAGATTTGGCATACTCCCGGCAAGTGATGATAGATCTCCCCGTACTCAACACGACATGGATTCCTTTTTGCTTCGCTTGTTGGATAGCCTGGTGATTCTCCTCTGGAATCTCCCCTTGATCATTCAGTAACGTACCGTCAATATCTAATGCAATCAGTTTAAGGTCTTTAATCATTTTTGTCTCCCTCCCTAAAACAGTTAGCTTACGAACTCAATTATATGTAAAATCTACCAAAATTAGTAGGGTTAGAAATAGTAAGACTAGCCGCACACCTTTTTCATTCCTAAGCTTCACCCGGATATCGGCGTTGCAACAGCTCCACAGAATGAGTAATCAGTGCTCGTAGTACCTCCACATCAATATCTGCTACCTTATTAATATATACACAGCCTTTACCTGCTTTATGTTTTCCAAGACGAGCAAGCCATTCTTCTCTTTCTATGTCTCCTGGTGCAAGATACAAGCTAAAATTAGCCTTTCGAGGGGAAAAGCCTATTAAAGGCGCATCTCCTTCATGACCGGATTCATATTTATAATGATAGGCTCCAAATCCGATAATGCTTGTTCCCCACATTTTTGCTGGATAGCCGGTCGTTACCGTGAAGATATCCAATAGCCGATAAGCATCCTCCCGTTTCTTGGGATTTTCCACTTGTTCGATCAATTCAATCACACTGTTGTCATTCTCTTTGGTTTTTAGCTCGTACATGAGATCACTTCCCCTATGCTAGAAATAATAGTTTATACTTAATCCATTATTCTCATAATACTTTTGTTCAACCCTTAACAGCTGAACTCTTGCATTTGTTAAGAAGCAAGCCTCACAACTAAGCATGTCAATATATCCCGTATCAATATAGATGACATCTTGTTTTGGATTGAGAGACAATGCGTGGTCGGCAATTTCCGTTAGCATGTGTTCATCCAAATAATTAGCTTGAATAACATAACTTTCATCACCAATATATGCCCATTTCTGCTGATTCAAGTGATGCTCGTACCCGCAGTCCTTACATTTCATGATACCCTCCTCCAGAATTAGAAAGCAATAAAACGAATGCACAAACCGATTCCTATATGATAAAACAAAGCTAGAGAGGTGAGCCTATGAACCCATTAAATGATGAGATCAAGTGGTCGGCGGTAAAGAACTGTAGTCAGGAGTATGACGGGATCTTTTTCTACGCAGTCCGATCCACAAAAATTTGCTGTCGTCCATCTTGTAAATCTCGTACACCCTTGAGAAGAAATGTATCATTCTTCTCCCGTTTATCTCAAGCCATCCAAGAAGGATATCGTCCGTGCAAACGATGCCGTCCCGATCTAATCGATCCCCCAGGCAACAATACACTTATCCAAGAGACGATACAGCTCCTGGAACGAGAATACCGTACTTCTTTAACTCTAGACAAAGTTGCTGCGGAAGTTGGGATGAGTAAATTTCACCTCCAGCGCTTATTCAAAAAAGCAATAGGAAAAACACCACTGGAGTATATTACGGCTTTACGCTTGCAGGAAGCATCTCTACTGCTGCATACGACGAATCTCACCATTACGAACATTGCTCATGTATTGGGGTATAAGAGCTCTGCTCATTTTTCAAGTGTATTTCATCAAAATATTGGGATGTCCCCAACCACTTATAGAGAAGGTAGGTTTCCATGAAAATCAAAGACATCACCGCCCTTTTTGCGCTTGCAGCCTTATGGGGCGCATCCTTTCTATTCATTCGCATTGCCTCACCCGTGTTGGGACCCTTCCTTACGATTCAAGGCCGGGTGACTCTCGCTGTGCTTGCCCTTCTCCTTTACCTAACGCTGCTTGGGCAGTCCGCAGGCTTTAGACAACGCTGGAGGCAATATTTCATTCTTGGAGCCCTTAATGCCGCTATTCCGTTTATGCTCATTGCTATAGCGGCGCTTCATCTGAACGCATCGATGTCGGCCATACTCAACTCATTAACACCCTTATTTACGGCCCTTATAGTATGGGGTTGGATGAAAGAGAAGCTTACCCTTCGCAAAGGGATGGGCATTCTTGTTGGCACTATGGGGGTGGTCATCCTGGTAGGATGGAGTCCGATTCCCTTTACACATGAAGTTATGATTGCGATTGGCTTGTCGATTTTATCCACCATTTCGTATGGGTTTGCAGCGGTGTATGCTAAAAAAACGTTTGCCGGTGTTCCACCTCTATCACTGGCTATTGGACAACAAGCCGGGGCCGCCCTGTTGCTTTTCCCCTTTACGCTGGCTTATTTACCTCCCTCGACGGAGCATGTGACAAGCGTGGTTGTCTTTTCCGTCTTAGGGTTGGCACTCTTCTGCACCGCCATAGCCTACCTGCTTTACTTCTATTTAATAGAAAACGTAGGACCAACCAAAACTTCGAGCGTTACGCTTCTCATTCCTTTGTTCGGGATGATTTGGGGTGTGATTTTCTTAAAAGAGGAGATTACCGCGGGCATGGTTGGCGGACTGATCATCATTTTATCTAGTATATTCTTGATCTCAGATTTTTCATTCAAGTCTTCTGCGAAGCGAGCAGCTGCCTAAGTGCAGCTACTCGTAAAAACCATCGAAGGATCTTCCTAATCCCAAGCGGTTACCCCTCCCACATCAAAACTGGCATATTTTTATCTGTTGGCTTATACAGATCAATCCGGTTTGGTGCCCCTTCACGAAATATTCCTTGTGAATTCCAGTTCACATCCCCTAAGTCATTTCCAACGGCAATCCTCACATTCTGCCCAACAGGAAGGATAAAACCCTTAGGGAATACATAGCTTCCGTTTTTCTGAAACTCCTTCAAATACCACCCAGACAAATCCAGGGCCTTATCCGAAACATTAGTCAGCGTAATCATTTTCTGCTGTGGATCCGCGTTAATAAACATCAAACGGGGTTGGCCTGGGAAGCCCAGGGCCTTACTTACAATCATTACAAAGGAAAAAGCACCGGGCTCTAATCAACCCAGTGCACGATCTACCAACTCTACTATTCCATGCCCCCATCAACCACAAGTTGTGCGATATACTCCGTAATCGCCTGATCTTCGCTGGCTGCGAGACCGCTTACACCTACACAACCGAGAAGCTTCCCACTGCTGTCCTTCAATGGGTTTCCACCTGGAAGAGCGGTGAATTCAGGATCACAAAAATAACCAATGTCTAGGTTATCTTGACGCAATCTGGCTAAGAAAGCATCGGTTGGGATGCCCATGCGAGCAGCTGTATAAGCTTTAGATTGAGAAATGCGGATACTGCGAAGCGGAGCCCCGTCCATTCGGTCAAAAGTTAAGAGAGCGCCAGTTGGATCACAAACCGCGATACAAATTGGCCGGCCAAAATCTTGGATTGCTTTTTCTTTCCCGATTTCTATCATTTTTTTCGCTAGATTCAATGTTAGTTCCATGCTGAATTCCCTCCTTATTTTACCGTACTGTTTCATTTTACCTCATATCACTGATTATTCAACATTCAGACAAAAAAACCAGTGATGAATCATCACCGGTTTCAACTAAATTCTCTTTTCAAAAAGCTTAGCACCTGATCCGTAAAGCCTTTCGTTTGCTCAATCTGGGTCCAATGCCCGCATTGGGAAAATACATGCAGCTGCGCATTAGGCAGAAGGTGTGACAGTTTCCAGCTCGTTTGCTCAATTGGTATAACGCGATCCTCTCTTCCATGAATAAGGAGAGTAGGAATCTGAATATCTCTTAAGGCTTCTTCATTCAACGCTAAAGCATCCAGATGCCGCTGCCGTGGAGCGGGAAACATGGCGGAAAAAGCCTCCTGAAAGCCTCCTGAAAGCCTTCCTGAATGCTAGCCTGATAGCGCAGCTCTACGAGATCATCGTTATCGGCCATGGATTGATCATAAGAGAACGTCCGAATGAGCGCTTTCATATTTTCAAAGCTTGGTGTGTATCCCCATACTTGATCCAGTTCCTTCGTAATCGGGAAGGATACCC
>JBEQAI010000274.1:0-5166 GCA_041640415.1 Ammoniphilus sp.
GTAGCTGACACGACACTTTTATGGGTGGTTCGGCTATCCAAGTACATCAGATTCCGCTCTTTACATACTTCTAGAACAATTTTCATCACGCGTGGATCTGCTGTTGCCTTTGATCCCATGTGATTATTCATACCGATTGCATGGGGGACATCATCAATCGCTGCGTTTACCCTTTTTCGGATTTCTTCATCTGATAGATCGGTCGTAATGGCACCGGGGCCTAGCCAGCTTTTTTTGCCTTTCTTAGGCTCCATAGGCATATGGATGATGACATCATGCCCCCTTTGCTTAGCCCAGTTCGCATCGCGCTTCGTGGTAGGGAGAAATGGCATGACGGCGATGGTCAAAGGAATAGGCATGTTTAAAATTTCTTCTGTTCCAGACATATCATTTCCGAAATCATCAATAACAATGGCTACTCTCTTAACCGTAGTTTCCTGAGCTCCAATAAGGCTTCCTTGAAAAACTAGGAGGGCAAGTAGCAGTATAACGATCCTTCTCATGTTCATCTCCTTGTATGTTTTTATACATGATCCCCTAAACAAGTTATTATATGTAAAACTAAAAAAACTCCCGTACTGGGAGTTTCACTTGTTTAGTGTGTTCTTTTTGGCGTAATTTTTACTTTTCCTTTTAAGATATCGTGATAGGGGAATGTCCATTTCGTCTGCTTGTTTCGTTCGTGAATAATAACTTCCTTTTGGTTCCATTGTTCGATCTTTCCTTGAAAGGTAAGTCCCTTCCCCCAAATGGTAACGGTAACATCTTTGCCGGAAGTATAATACATGTTCTAACCCCTCCTTTGATGATCCTTGGGTCTATTATATGACATAATCGTTCTTTTTGGAAGCGCTTTCTATATATTTGTTTGTTTATTTTGTTTTTTTTCTTATTGATGGATTGCTTTGTCTATTATATAATACAAAACATTAAGAGTTGAGTTAGTTGAGATTAGAGGAGGAGAGTTTAATATGAAGAAGTTTTTGTCATTAACTGCGATCGGGGCTATGGTTTTACTGGCCGCTTGTGGAAGTCAGCCTTCGGTAACGCCTGTGGAAGGGAAGACTGATGCAACGAATTCTGCTGAGAAAATAGTGAAAATTGGAATTACCCAAATTGTGGAACATCCGTCACTAGATGAGGGCAGGAATGGCTTCCTGGCTGCGTTGAAGGATGCTGGGTATGAAGAAGGGAAGAATCTGAAAGTTGATATTCAAATCGCGCAAGGGGATATGAATAACAATATTACCATTGCACAAAAATTTGTAAATGACCAAGATGATCTTATTCTTGCCATCTCCACGCCAAGTGCACAAGCAGCCGTAAAAGCCGCACAAAATATCCCTGTTGTATTCACTGCAGTTACTGACCCGCTAGGTGCTAAACTAGTCTCTCAAGTAGACAATCCCGGTTCAAATGTTACTGGAATGTCCGATACCCATCCCGATGGAGTCAAAAACACGGTGAAGGCAATTAAGGACTTTTTCCCCGATGCGAAAAGGGTAGGGATTATCTACAATAATGGGGAGCAAAACGCTGTATTCAACGCAGAAAAAGCAAAAGAGGCTATGAAGGAGCTAGGCCTTGAACCTGTTGAGTCAACGGCTACTAAGAGCTCTGAAGTTCAGCAGGCAGCTGAAGCCTTAATTGGAAGGGTAGATGCTATTGCCTACTTTAAAGATAATACAGTCGCTTCTGCTTTAGAGTCAGTAATCCAAGTGGCAAACCAGAACAAAATTCCATTCTTTGCAGGGGATGCCGATTCCGTTAAGCGCGGAGTATTTGCGGGATATGGAGTCGAAGAGTATGATATCGGCTACAAGGCAGGCCAAATGGCTGTGGAAATTTTAAAAGGGAAGAATCCCGGTGAGATCTCCGTCGGTTTCCCTGATAAAACGGACCTTTATATCAATTTGAAGGCTGCAAGTGAAGCGGGTATCGAAGTAACAGAGGAAATGAAGCAAAAAGCAGTTCTAATTCAATAATTATGTAAAAAGGTTCTCGGACAGCAAATGCAAACAGCAGCTATCCGGGAATTTTTTTGTTTTAAAAAATAGAACAAAACGTTCTGAATAATCATAAAATAGAAGAGGGGGTGTGGGGTATGATCGATTTGTGTGTGAATTGCGGAGAAGAATTAGCGCCGATGGAAAAAAACAGAAGCGAATGCTGGGGTTGTCAAGATAGAATTTCACTTACTGCGTCAGATGATCAAACCACTTAGGGAAGTAGCGCTTCCTTTTTTTCTTGCCGATGAGACAAGCTTCCCAAAACACACGTATAAGATCTTTGATTTCTAAGATAATAAAAGAGGTAAAACATCAAATTCCCATATTTTGGAGGTAAACGCAATGACAACCCGCTGGGCAGCGCATGAATTTTTAGAAACACAAGAAGCTCTAAGATCAAAAGCAGCAACCATTGAATTATACGGTGTATTTATCAATATGACGCAGGATGCACACCTTCGGGACATTTTGCAAAATCAGCAGCGAAGAGAAGTGCAGGCCTATCAGCAAGGCGTCAGTATGCTGTTAGGAAAAGGAGTTCATTTGACGACTCCGCATACACCCCAAATGAACGTCTATGAGCAGCCTCAGATAGGATTGCAGCAGCCTGCTATGGCAGCGCCCAATCCTCATGCTACTAAATTAGCTGATACTTCAATTGCAACAATCCTCTTAAACATGCACAAAACAGGAGCAGCTGTTTCTATGCTATGGGCTTGTGAATGCGTGGATCCGCAGGTTCGAAGCTATCATGCAACGTGTGCTAATATCTGTCAAGAAATGGCATATGAAATCTGGCAGTTTATGAATTATAAGGGGTACTATCAAGCGCCTCAATTAGCTGATCATACGATGAATACAATGATTCAGGCTTTTCAGGGACAAAATAACGTTTCAAATATGATGATGTAAGGGGACTACATATGAATTTAAACGAGCAAATGGATGAGCATATGAATCCAGATATTGCTAGAATTATGACGAACATGAGTAATTTTCAAGGGGAGTTCAATCTAACGAAATCAGGGTTTGATCCCCAAATGCCAGGACATCAAACAAATCACCACATGATTTTCCGTCAGCAGCCGAGAACGGTTAAGCAAATAGGCGCGGGCATCGGCCTTCCCTATGAAGTCAGACTAGAAATGGCTTTAATGCTAGATGACCATCAGTGTGCACTAACGGTTGCGTTGCACCAGTATAATAAGCACCATTGGTTAACCGAAGGTGCAGAAGCCTTTTTCAGTCTGCATCATCTTCTCGATGAACATCGTGATAAAACAGAAAAACATATTGATATGATTGGTGAGCGCGTGGCAAGACTCGGCGGAGTTCCGACGGCGCATCCCGTAACTCAGCATGAGCTGTCTTACATTAAGCACGAGGTGGAAGGCCGTTACACGATGAGAGATTTTATTCGAAATGACCTCGAGCATGAATTGAAAATTCAAGAGATGCTGAGAAGAACAATTGCTAGGGCCCATAATCTTCAGGATTGGGGAACAGCGGAAGTTCTTCAAGATGTTCTAGTAGACAGGGAGGACCTAGGTTATCATCTATACAGTGTTCTTGAGGATGATACGTTGGTTCGCGGCATGATGCATCTGCTAGACGGTACGGGAGATATGGCAGGAAACCGCCCGATGAATCCGAATAGCAAGTTACAGTAATAGAGGCTAGGAGCTTTTCCTCCTTTTAACAATAGAGGGTGCCCCCTAAAGTGAGACCTTAAGGGACGCCCTCTTCCTTGCTACGACTAAGCTTCCTCTTCATCTAGCAAGGACAATAATTGATGAAATAATATGGAGTAGGATGTAACCAGTAATCCTGCGCCTACACTGACCCATGTAAACAAAAATCTCTCCTCCTTTTTTGGGCTCTTACCGAACACGAATCTGTCTAAATATTATCATAAAAGTGGTAAAGACGGTACTCATAGTGTTAACATTTCTCATAAACAAAAAAGAAACAGTCTAATTAGACTGCTTCTGGATATCCAGTGCCGTTCTGATGTTAATCCATAACGTCCCCTCTTTAATCTCAATGTGGTGGATGAATTTTCCTTGCAATTGCTCAAGATGTTTTATGGGCTCTAGATCTAAATAAATCAGACCCTCCTTGAAAATGAGGTAAGGGGGATGATTAAAGATTTTCTGGTTGATCCAAGTGGCGTTTAGGGGAGACATCCGGGAAAGAGCAAAAACAAGTTTTCCATCTTGGGTAGACACGGGTTGGAGGGTAACCGAGAATGGTACCTTAATCATGAGCTTTCGAACCACTCCACGCAGGATCAGCGAGGTATCATCTATCTGAATTTGAATTTCCTCAAGGTCCTTTAACCGCGTTTGATTTAAAGTAGCTTCAAGCATAGAGGCTGTAATGGGTATGGATACAGATGCTGTCGTGCTCTTGATCGCTTGCTGTATAACGGGTAGGCTCTCCAGGCTAGAAAATGCACGTTTGATTCTTTCAATAACGCTGGACATGATGCAATCCCCCTCAAGCAGGCTATACGCTATAGATATCGCTGGATCGCTCATTATATGACTAATGCAACCCCATGATAAAAAGAAAAATGCTGCCTAAAACATGGTTTTAGACAGCTTCGAAGATTGGTGCTGTTATATGAAAGGAGGGAAGAATGGGAAAGGTTTTTTTATAGGAGGGACTGGAAACACTCCGGAAGTTCCTGCTTCATTGTTTCCTTTCAATCCTTTTAACCCTCTAAAGATAACTCTAACCTTTCTTCCTTTTCCATCGGTAATTGTGATGGGCTTTCCTTTCAATCGCTGAAGCATGGCGAGTAGATGAACAAGTTTATTTGTTTTTCTCAACTTAAGTCCTTTTAGTTGGTTTAGTTTTCCTGCTTTCCCTGCTTTAAGCTGATTTAAGATATTTTTTTTACCGGCTTTCAGTTGATGTAGCTTACCTGCTTTTTTAGCCATTCTAAATTCCACCTTTCCGCATTTACTTATAGTCTATTATCTTACGCTTCCATCGGATTGGATGTATGTCCTTTATTAACAAAATAAAGTATATGCCTAGGGGACTCTACTGTACAATAATTAGACTTATGTTGTACAATTTAGCTAAAGTGTTGTTGTTCTCACCAACCGTAAAGAGAGTGGGTTTTTCGTGTACACGATTAAGAAAGTTT
>JBEQAI010000275.1:0-5152 GCA_041640415.1 Ammoniphilus sp.
CTCTCTCTTTGGCGACTTGACTAAAGCCCAACATCAGAGCTTCTGTCAGCTGTTCCTTCTTAATATTGAAGAATAAGCTGGTTATTTCCATGGCATTGACGGGTCTCCGATCCCCCAACCATCCCGTAAGGATGCTTTGCTTATGTGAAAACTCCACTTCTTTTGGAGTGGAAACCGAAGGAGGAAGGCGGTAGATCCCTTTTTGCATCAGTTCTGTTAAAGACCCTTCATAGAGGTCCATCGCCTTGTGGATACAGGTCTTGAAAAATCGCCGGACATCCTCACGTGAGGCCGTCGTTAACCCTAACTCATATCCTGTTAGCCAATGCGCCGATCCCAAGTGTATATGGTAAACCCAAAACTCATCCGTAAATAGCTTGGGTGCATCTGGATGAAAGTCTTTTTCCGTAAATCCTAACGGAATAGGAAAATCGTTCTTTTTAAATAGAACTTTTATCGCAATGATATTTCCCTGAAAAAAATCTCTAGCGGATTCCAGTATTCCTTTTAACCTTGCATCCTCTGCCCGTTCGAAGGCATGCTGGTAAAGATAAGCCATCATGCTGTCGTGCTCGTAGGTGGTCCACAGCGTTCCCATCTCTGACGTAGCAAGTTTTTCTAGATCCATAAGACCCTCCTTATATTCCCGCTCTTGCCCATTATTCTTCCGATTCAGAGCAGAAATATTTCGCTTCGAGGGTTAAAACTCAAATTTCACAAAGCTAGGCGTTCTCATGACACCTGTCTTGGTCCAGCATTGAAATTTCACCTGGCACTTGATCAAGGGCTCCAAGTAGATCCATTCCTTATCCTCTCCACGAATCAGCTGCTTGGAAATTTCATAGAAGGCGCTTCGTTCGGCAGGCGGAACAAATTCAGCCGTACCTACGTACTTCCCCTCTTTAAGAAGCGACCAAGCAAACTCCCCTTTACGAATTCCACTAATCTCAACGACATCATACTGATAATTTTTCACTTTAATCCAGTCGTGACTGCGCATATCCAGATAGTACTTGCTTCCTTTTTTCTTCGACACAATTCCTTCTAACCCCATTTGAGACACGGAGTGGAATAGATCTTGTCCATCTTCAAAGCTCTCACAAGCGGAAATCTCAGGTGAAAAATGGACGGTCTCATAAAGTAAGGATAACCGATCCTGTAAGGGGAACTTCGTTACATCCTCTCCATTTATATATAAGATATCGTAAGCTACAAAATGGGCCGGCAAGGTTTTCATCAACCTTCTAACCGTTAATTCGTTAGAGGATTGGAATCGAGTCATTACACTTTCAAAGCATGGCTTATTCTCTTTATCTAATACCAGCATTTCCCCGTCTAGAATGACACTATCCACATCTAACTGGATCTTCTTCATTTCTGGGAACTGGAATGTACATTCATTTTGATTGCGAGTAAAGAGACGAACTTGGTTTTTCTCGAGGTGCAACAGGCAACGAAACCCATCCCACTTCAATTGGTGTATAAAATCGCCGTTCGGAACGGTGTCTGATTTTTGCAAAAGCATGGGTTTTAGTAGAGTATTGATCATGATATTGATCCCTCGTTTAGCAAGTTTTGTTTCATAAGCTAAGCGTATCAATAAATTATCATGAGTGATATATGAGAAAGGTGGAAATCAAGCAGCGCAAAAAGACCCTACACTTCCTTTTTACGAGGAAAGCAGGGTCATGCTTTTTGATCCATCTTCATCTAGTCACCTAATCCAAGCCTTTCAGAATAAGTTAGTCGATCATCAGGTATCCGTATTTACGGATGCTCTCATCTCTTAAACGGAATGCTTCGTCTACAATATCAAGGAATTCACCCAAAAGCTTAAGCATAAAACCAACCTCCTTCAACTTGATGTACCTTTATTATCCTCCTTGCGAATTTTTTTTACAAAGTCCATATTCCCTCATGAAAACGACCATCATTGCCATTGAAAACCAATGAAAACGGAGATCATCCTTCATTCTCGTTTGGTTATTCCGTTTTTCATGGATTTTCACGCTTTCCTGATTCCTTCGTCATATATTCTTACAGAAGCTTTGACTGGTAATGGGGAAAACCTTACATTAAGTTAAAACCATCTTCATGTTGACCTAGTATTCTATTAGATGAATGAAATTGAAGGGAGGATAAGAACCATGCTCATTGCTGGTGTGGGGAGAAGAAAAGAGTCGGCGGCGGCCCTGTCCGAGTCCGCTAAGCCAAAATTATCATTTATCGCAGGACATCTGCAAAGTTTCTTGAATGCATCCTTGATCATGCTAGCCATTATCCTATGCTTCTTACTTTCCAAGGAGGTTTATCATTTCATCCAAACCATCTTCTTTGAGCAAAACACGGATTTCCAACATTTCTTGGAACAAATTCTTGTCTTTTTTCTGTACTTTGAATTTATCGCAATGATTGTCCGTTATTTCCAAGAAAACTACCACTTTCCCTTACGCTATCTTCTCTACATTGGCATCACCGCCATGATCCGCTTGATCATCGCTGATCATTATGATGCCATGAAGACCTTGCTGTATGCTTTTGTTATTTTGGTTCTTGTTATCAGCTACTTTATCGTGAATTTTACACCGCTAAAAAGATAGAAAAAGGAGTGCCGTCTGCTCATTGCGGCACTCCTTTCTTCCCTTATTCTGTGCTTGGCGTTATGCTTCTTTTTGCAGGGCGGTTCTTCTCTATCTCAGCCTTTAATTCCTCAACAGTAACTCCTTTTTCAGCCGCTAGTTGAGCGAGTTTTGCTTCGCGTTCCCTTTCCATCTCAGCTTTCAGCTCTTCTACCGTAATTCCTTTTTCTTTCGCTAAGGCTTCTAAGTCTACTTTTCCTTTTCCGCCAAAGACTTTTTTAGCTGGACGGTTTTTCTCCATTTCCGCCTTAAGCTCCTCAACGGTCACTCCTTTTTGAGCAGCTAATTCCGCTAGTTTGGCTTCACGTTCTTTTTCCATTTGAGCTTTTAATTCATCTACCGTGATTCCTTTCTCCGCTGCTAGAGTTTCAAGCTTGGCTCCTTTTTTTCCAAAGAAACTTTTCTCCACTTGAGTTCTTGGATCTACCGGAGTTTGCGTTGTTGTTTCAGCTGCAAATGCATGCCCTAATGCACTTAAAGCAAATACAGCACCTAAAGTTGTCGCGAGTAATTTCTTTTTCATCAAGATTCAATCCTCCATAACCTTGTATTTGTTTTGGTATTGATTACCATAGATAAAATATAAACAAGCTAAGTGAAAATACGGTGAAAGTTCATAGCTAATTGAGAAAAGTTTTTTACTAGAGTCGTTAAGGTGCTCCACCTAATTGGATCCATTACCGGTTCGGGAGCAAGTGACTTGGTTTTGTAATCAAATGGTGCAAATAATTTGGAATGGTACCAGGTACGTGAGCAAACGAATATTAAGTGTGAGCATCCACCACTTTTCCGTGAGCAAATCATAATTTTTGTGAGCATCCGAACCGAAACAGTAGCATGCGGTCCCGGACCAGGCCATGATGAGAAATAAATGCCTAATTACTTAAAAAATCAGCTTAATATTGGAGGCTCTAAACCTAAGTTTAGATTGCATTTATAAAAAACAGGCTAAAGTCACCCCAAACCTCGAAAGACTTAGCGAGGCGCTCCCACTTACACACAAAAAAGCCCCATCTCTGGGGCTTTTTTTGCTCACCTACACGATAACAGCCTGTTTCGTTGCCGCGACTCTATAATTCGCATGACCTCGGCTAATGATAAACTCCGGCTGAGGCTTTCCTCGGTTCTCACGATGGCCTTGGATATGGACATCGATCTTCTCCCAATGCTTCCAAGCCTCTTCCGATTCCCAGCGGATGAAGATCTTGACTTCTTCGTCGCCGCGACTTACTTTCTTAACGAGAATGCTTAGATCAATGAATCCTGGTGACTTTTCAATCGCACCTTCCTTGCTGAATCGTTCAACGATCTTTTGAGCATGGCCTTCTTGTACGACAATCGTTTTCGTTTCAATAAACATTAGTTTGCCGCCTCTTCAATTTGTTTTACCATCTCTGCTACGGAAATTAAACCGCCGCCTGACAAGTACCAGTAGTCTGGATCTAGGTATACGATGTTTCCATCGGCATATGCTTTTGTCTTTTGAACCAATTGGTTTTCCACTAGTTGCTTCGCTCCAGCATCGGAAGTTCCAACCGCTACATTTCGGTCAATAACAAACAAGTAGTCTGGGTTTTTCTCAGCAATATATTCAAAGGAAATACTTTGTCCGTGTGTAGAAACTTGAATCGATTCATCAACTGGTTTAAAGCCCATCACATCATGGATAATACCGAAGCGGGAACCTGCTCCATAGGCGCTGATATTTCCTTCATTCGCAAGAATGATTAAAGCATTTTTACCACTTGCAGAAACTTTAGAATTTAAAGCTTCAAGAGACGCCGTTACTTTAGCTAGCTCTTCATCAACCTGTGCTTCTTTACCAAACAAGCTTCCTAGCAGCTTCGCATTCTCTGTATAGGACTCCATATATTTAGCCGTATCTAATCCCATGAAAATGGTGGGTCCAAGCTTGCTAAACTCTTCGTACAATTCTTGTTGTCTTCCTGAAATAATGATAAGATCCGGCCCAATTTCACTGATTTTCTCGAAGTCCGGCTCTTTTAACGTTCCTACATTCACATACTTGCTATCTGTATACTTGGAAAGATACTTAGGAACATTGGATTGGGGCAATGCCGAAACTTCTACTCCTAATTTGTCTAAAGAATCGAGTACACCAAAATCAAATACAACAACTTTCTCTGGATTTTTCTTAACTTTGGTTTCTCCAAGTCTGTGTTTGATCGTCATTTCTGTTTCTTCTGCTGCTGTTGCAGGTGCTGCCTGCTCAGGTGCAGTGCTTTGACCTCCGCAAGCCGCCGTAATCAGGGCTAATATTAACATCATAAATAGCATTGATAATCTCTTCATCTTTCTCTTCTCCTTTATTATCTTTTTATAGTTATTCGATGGCTAACCATCGAATGGAACTCATGCATAATACACGCAAATTTTATTTTCGTTAATGCTCTCAATCTGGATATCCATATCATAAACATCTCTAAGCACAGGGGATTGGATAATCTCATTTGTGTAGCCTTCTTTTACAACCCTGCCATTCTTCAAGGCAA
>JBEQAI010000276.1:0-5125 GCA_041640415.1 Ammoniphilus sp.
CGAGTTGTCTTGCTAAAGTGAGACAGCTTTTTTTTTTGTTTGCACTTATCAGAAAGGATAATACGTATCAGGCTACGCCAGTAGCTTTCTTATGCTATAGTAGAACTAACGCTAATGTAAGAAGGAGTACCCGCAGTACATGAATCAAAACCGAATGCCTTTAGTTGAAGCGATGACGCAATATCATAAAAGAAATCCCATTAGGTATCATGTACCAGGACATAAAGGTAGGGGAGAAGGCTTGTTATCTTCTATCTACCCATTCGATCTCACCGAGGTACCCGGGTTGGATGATCTTCATCATCCGGAAGAAGCGATATTAGAAGCCCAGCAGTTAGCAGCCGAAGCGTTTGGCGCGGATGAGACCTTTTTCTTAATCGGGGGCAGTACGGTAGGGAATCTGGCTATGCTCATAGCGGCTTGTCATCCTGGGGAAGAAGTGCTCGTGCAACGCAATGCGCATAAATCCGTCATGAACGGATTGATCTTAGCCCAGGCCAAGCCGATTTATCTGCAACCGGAAGTGGATACAAGTACAGGTTTACCCGTGATGGTCTCTCTCAGCGAGTTAAAAGCGAAATTACAGAAGCACCTTAATGCGAAAGCGGTGTTTCTTACGAACCCTAACTATTATGGAATGGGAATGGACCTGCGGCCCTATGCCGAGGTCTGTGAGGCATACGGAATCCCTTTGCTAGTAGATGAGGCCCACGGTGCTCACTTTGGCCTGATTAAGGGGCTCCCCGGCTCCGCCATGCAGGCTGGAGCGTCAGCGGCTGTCCAATCTACGCATAAGATGCTGCCTTCCCTCACGATGTCTTCCATGCTGCATGTGAAGGGAATGAGATTAAATCGAGAACGACTGCGCAAAGCCTTAACGATGGTTCAGTCCAGCAGTCCATCGTACCCTCTTATGGCTTCTTTGGATCATGCGAGACATTATATTCTGCACGCTGGACAAGACGAGCTACAGCAGGCTCTTCATTTGAGTGCACAGTTGAAGGATCGAATCGCTCGAATGGATTTTTCTTGGCTTAAGGTGGTGGAAGGAAAAAACCACTACGATTACTTGGATCCGCTTAAAGTGACGTTAAGAACTCATTCGACAGAGCTTCATGGATTTGCTTTACGAGAGTGGCTGGAACAACAGGGGGTATTTCCTGAGCTTGCAGATGAACATCATGTATTATTGGCCCTATCACCGAAGACAACAATAGACGACATAGAAAGAACCCTATCCATTATCAATCAATTGGAGCGGACATTACCGACAGGAAGGAAGGAAGCCGTCCCTTACCGTCCCCTGTCTAGTCCATTTGCCGCCTTAAGTCCTTATGAGGTTTTTCAACGAGCTTCACGTTCCGTCCCCCTTCAAGCAGCAGTGGAGGAGATTAGTGCGGAAATGATTGTACCCTACCCTCCAGGTATCCCTCTGGTGGCTCCAGGAGAGAGATTCGAACAAGAGATGCTAGAGTATATCCAAGAGCTGCAACGCATGGGCTGCCGTTTTCATGGGGTGGAAGATTCAACACTAAAAACATTAAAGATCAGCAAAGATGATGAGGTGTAAGGAGCGAGAGGCATGAAAACGGGAATATTTATTAGTCTAGAAGGCGGAGAAGGGGCCGGTAAATCTACTATGATTCCTTTTCTTCAACGTTATTTAGAGGAACAAGGGCATGAAGTGCTCGTTACCCGAGAGCCGGGTGGAATCGATATTGCAGAGCAGATTCGACGAGTTATCCTTGATCCCAAGAATACGCGGATGGATGCTCGAACGGAAGCTCTTCTATATGCAGCGGCGAGAAGACAGCATTATGCAGAACGAGTGATACCGGCGCTTGAGCAAGGGAAAGTCGTTTTATGTGATCGGTTTATTGACAGCAGCTTAGCTTATCAAGGCTACGCACGTGGCTTAGGTGTTGATGCAGTCTATTCGATTAATCGCTTTGCTGTGGAAGAAGGGCTCCCGGATGCCACGCTTTATTTTGATATCCAGCCTGAGCTTGGACTTTCGAGAATTGAAGCAGATCAACAAAGAGAAGTGAATCGGCTAGATCTAGAAAAGCTAGAATTTCATCATAAAGTTAGAGAAGGATACCTTCAATTGATCCAGCGATTCCCTGATCGCATTCATTTGATTGATGCCAGTCCATCCATTGAGCGAGTATTAGAACAGGCTATAAAGATTATTCAGGTGATAGTCCGTTAGGAACGTAGCGGGCTATTTGTCGTTCGATGTATAATAGAGGTGGTGATGTTAAAATGAGCTGGGGAAATCAAGTGGGGCAAGCAAGAGTAGCGTCCATTCTGCAAAATAGTGTGAAAAACAACCGTGTCGCTCATGCTTATCTTTTTGCCGGTAACCAAGGGGTAGGCAAGCTGCAGATGGCGATACAACTGGCGAAATCCTTGTTATGTCTGGGCAGGGAAGGAGAGGCTTGCGGGAAATGCCATCATTGTCTTCGCATAGACTCGGGCAATCATCCTGATCTTCGCATCGTTGCGCCGGACGGAGCAACGATTAAGATTGACCAGATTCGAGAGCTGCAAAAAGGATTTTCGTTTAGAGCTGTAGAATCCTCTTTAAGTGTCTATATTATTCAGCATGTCGATCGCATGACTGTTCAAGCGGCAAACAGCCTTTTAAAGTTTTTAGAGGAGCCCTCTTATCCGGTCACCGCGATTTTGCTTACAGAGCATGTACACCAGATCCTGCCCACAATTCTTTCGCGTTGCCAGGTCATTCATTTTGACGAACTTCCTTTTGAGGACAGAGTGGGAAGGTTAACGTCGGAAGGGTATTACGAACCTATCGTGCGCAATGTCTGCCAAATAACGGCGGATTTAGGACAGGCCAGGGAATGGTGCCAATCAGAATGGTTTGCACAGTATCGAAACCTAGTGTTACAATTAACAGAAGATATACTTGACAAAGGATCTTATGCTCTAGTTACAATACAAGAGAAGATCTTAAAAAATGAACAAGGCAACCAGGGCTTGCCTTTCATCTTAGACTTACTTGTCTATTGGTACAGAGACTTATTATATTTTCAGATAGATCGTAAACAAGAGCTTGTGAATATTGATCAATTGGATGCCATCCAGAGACAAGCTCTACGCTGCAGTAGGCCTTGGATATTAAAGGGAATAGATGTGGTGATGGAAACAAAAAGCCGAATCACGCGACACACTAATCCTCAGCTGTCCCTCGAAAGGATGGTTATTCAGCTACAGGAGGGATGATGTTTGGTTGAAGTAGTGGGTATCCGCTTTAAGAAGGCGGGTAAGATATATTATTTTGATCCGGGTGAGTGGCCTGTTGAGAAGAACGGATATGCCATTGTGGAAACGGCACGTGGCGTGGAGTACGGGCAAGTGGTCATTGGAAGAAAGCAAGTCACCGAGAATGACGTCGTGTTCCCCCTGAAGAAGGTTATTCGACTGGCTACTACAGAAGATTCGGAGCAAGTTTCATCGAATAAAAAAATGGCAGCCGAAGCGATGCAGGTATGCCAAGAGAAAATTGTCCAGCATCAATTAGAGATGAAGCTGATCGATGTTGAATATACCTTCGATCGGAACAAGATTATTTTTTATTTTACAGCGGAAGGCCGCGTAGACTTTCGAGAGCTTGTAAAGGACCTTGCTTTTGTTTTCCGCACTCGCATTGAACTCCGGCAAATTGGCGTTCGTGATGAAGCGAAGATGCTGGGCGGAATTGGGCCCTGCGGAAGAATCTTATGCTGTTCTACTTTTTTAGGGGATTTTGAACCGGTGTCCATCAAGATGGCAAAAGATCAAAATCTATCGCTGAATCCCGTGAAGATATCCGGTCTGTGCGGTAGATTGATGTGCTGCTTGAAATATGAAAACGACAACTATGAGAATGCTAAAGAATCTTTGCCGGATATGGGCCAGCTTGTTACCACCCCATTAGGAAATGGGCGTGTAGTGGGGCTCAATATCTTAGAGCGATTAGTTCAAGTGGATATTCCCGACCAGGGAAAAGCACTAGAATTTGCGCTTGAGGAGATCACGGAGATGGAGAAGGTGAACTAGGTATCTGTTGGGGTGAGGGTAATGAATAAACAGAAAATGTTTCAGCAGGCAACCAATATTGAAGAGCAAATCGGCAAACTGCTAAAAGAAGTCGGCAGTTTGAGAGAAAGCATTGTGGAATTGCTGGAGGAGAACAAGAACCTCACCATAGAAAACCAGCACCTGCGCTTACAGTTAGAGCGGCTTAACCAAGCTACTTCTCTGCTGGAGGAAAATGAGAAAGAGGCCAAGCACGAAGAAAAACAAAAAGTAGCAGTCGGAGAAGGGTATGATAACCTAGCTAGACTCTACCAGGAAGGTTTCCACATTTGCAACCTGCATTTCGGGAGCCTTCGAAAAGAAGGAGATTGTTTGTTTTGTCTTTCATTTTTGAATAAATAGAGGCCCCCTTAGATGGAGGCCTCTTTTTCCTTTCTAATGGATAGAATAAGGTGTATAGTGGAAAAAGCTGAGTTTTGTACCGAGGTGTTAGAATGGATATACATTTGCACCCATCCGAAAGGGTGGACGATCTAATTACGAACCAACGAAAAATCATTCAAAGTCACGAAGTTTTTTCCTTCTCTATGGACGCCGTCTTGTTGGGGCATTTCGCCAGCCTACCGATCCAGAAGGGCCGAATTATGGACTTATGCACCGGGAATGGGGTGATTCCCTTGCTCCTGTCCACGAGAAGCAAGGCTACGATCGATGCGCTTGAAATCCAGAAGCGCTTATACGATATGGCGGTAAGAAACGTAAAGCTCAATTATCTGCAAGAACAGATACATATCCATTTAGGGGATTTAAAAGAGGCGCCCAAGCATTTTGGACATGGTGCCTATGATGTAGTGACCTGCAATCCGCCCTATATGCTTCCTCAAACAGGAGAAGTCAACCAAAATGAACACTTTGCCATCGCTCGCCATGAGATATACTGTACTCTTGAGGATGTCATTCGTGTGAGTGCTTATTTGACTAAATCTGGCGGAAAGGTGGCTATAGTCCATCGTCCCTCCCGCTTTGTCGATTTGATTGATTTGATGCGCAAGTACCGAGTCGAACCCAAGCGAATTCGCTTTGT
>JBEQAI010000277.1:0-5124 GCA_041640415.1 Ammoniphilus sp.
GGAAGAATCCCTAAACTTTTTGCTTTTTTTAATGACGGTCACTTCACTGAAATGGAAACCCAAAAACGGATCTCCCTTACAGCCTTTCATAGTTTCTCTATCCTGAGGGAAGCCATCCCCTCAGGATAGAGATGGTGTCTATAGGCTGCAAGGAACATCTCAAATCCGGCAAATAGCATTCGCTACCTGCCGGATCATTTCTGCTTATGCTCTACACCCTATTGACATAGAGCCCTTCAATAGCCGTTTCCGATCGTTATCCTTTTTTGGAGGTTGCTTTGATTGTAACGTCTACTTTGATTTCCCGAGAACCGTCAAGCACAATTTTTAACCTATAGGAGCCGGCTGCAAGGCCTTTGGTATCCATATTGAAAACGTACTGATGATCCTCCGCGCTGAATCTGAAGGTATGGCCCGTATTGGCTTTGCCACTGGAGATTGCCGGCTGGTATGCTCCGACCGTACCCGAAACAACTGGCGCGTAATACAATTCTGCGTTTGCACTGCCAACATATTTGCCGTTGATATCCTTCAAGGCAAATTTGACGGGTATGACACTGCCTGAGTTAACGGTGTTATCCTGATCCATCTTGAGCGGAGCCCTGACGCCGTCGAAAATGTATCCGTATACGCGGTTGCCGTCTTCATCGCGGCCCCATTTGGAGAACCATTCTTTCCATATCCGCCACGCGTCCGGAACGGTGTTGTTGTGCTCGCGCCCATAGGCGGTCGTGTCGTTGAACAGGGGAATGCCGTTTTCGTCGTACCAGGTGTATGTTACAAACTTATTCCCCGGGTATTCAGGGGTGTTCGGATAGATAAGGTACTGGATAGGGTTATTGTATCTCGCCGGCAGATCGAACGGATCGGTGATGACGGCATCTGCTTCTTTGAAATGATTTCGTTTAAGCCATTGGGTCCTGTTAGTAGCGTAACTTACGGTATCATACTCGCCGTAAATCGTGTACATCGGAACAGGGGGCGCGCCATCCGCGAAGGTTCGGGTCACACCGGCCATTATAGCGTAAGCTGTGAACAGATCAGGATCCCTTTCGGAAAGGTAGTTCACCATACCGCCGCCCTGGGAGTGCCCGAGGGCGAAGAGCCTTTTCTGGTCGAAGTATTCGCCGTATTTGGTGTTCACTTGATTCATCACGGCCAAAACGAATTGATATTCATCCTCGCCGATGCGCCACGTTGTGGTCACGCCGTTTGGTGACGTGTGTTCACTGGGCATAACAACGCTGAAGCCATACGTATCGGCCAACTCAACATACTGGCTAGCCTCGAAAAACTGGAAGGCGTTATTTCCATTGCCTCCGAACGCGTAAAGCACGGGGGCGCCGTTAGGATAAAGCTTCTTGTCCTTCACTTTCTCGGGCACATAGACGATGTATTGGCGTTTGAAATCTTTACCGCCCTCTTCCTTGGTCCAGAAATCCACAATTTCGATTCCAAGCTTTTTGTGGTCGGGCCGGAATCCCAGCGCGTTGCTCCAGGCCGAGCTGTTCGTGTAACGCGTGTATACTGCGAGAGCGTCGTATACTTCCTGCGTAACTTTCGGGTCAACGTAGTCGACCTGATCGTTCAGCACCGCAACCCGCGAAACCACATTACTGTACGCGGTGGCTATGGCCTTGGAGTTCACTTTGTTCTGGAAGAAGATATCGCTTCCCAGCGGGCCGGCGCCTTCTTTCACGCTCCCGTCGCTCTCGTTCGCGGACTTCCAGTAATCGATCGCACCTTGCGGCGTACTGCTTCCAAAGAAGTAGGTGGGTACCGGGATGTCCTTCTTCTGTACGCTCTCGAAGGTAGCCTCCACCGGCGTTGCGGATGTCGCCGCCTTTTGCCCGTCATGAACGTAATAATATTCTCCCGCGGCCACAAGCGCGTCCGCATCGATGGACGAATTAAAATAGGCCTGACTGATCACAAACAGGGGATTCTCGGCGGTCCATTGCTGAAGGATGTCTCCGCCGTCGCCGTAACCGGCCAGATAGAACTCATTGTAGATGGAATACCACTTGCGGGCTGAAGTATAGCCGTCCAGCATATAATCCACATAGGCCCGCTCCTCCGCGTAGGAGCCCCACGTATCGTCGTTTGGCAGCAGGATCATCAGGCAGAGCCGATTGGCTTTGGCAATATCAATCCACCCGCTGTCTACCAGAAATTTCTCGATGTCAGTTTCGCTCGGCAGCGCAAGCGTTAGAAAGTAATTGCGCACATATGAGCCTTCCGGGATATAGAACCTCGCCTTCCGGCCGGCAGCGGCGCCGACCGTAAAACTTTCCTCAAAGTAGCCGGTGTAGGGAAGATAATTCCCTCTCGCCGCCCGCTCGTCCACGTCCGTGGGGAGGGGAAGTTGGTTTGCGTTCTGCATCGACGCTTTAAGATCTGCTACGGTGATGTTGCCGTCGTTGGCAAAAGACAAAGAGCTGCTCATAGGAAGGATCATGACCATCACGATTAACAGAGTCAGTATCCGGGTTGAAATTTTCTTCATTTATAACTTCCTTTCTTTTCGCTAACTTTACTTTAATGTCATTTGTGGAGATTCTGGGTTCATTTGCATAAATTCAATCCGGTTTCCATCGGGATCCTTTACCCAGCATTGATAATTTAAATCTACACCTTGCTTCGGCTCCACATCTAAAGTCAACCCGTGGCTCTTGATATGATCGGCGATTTCATGAATGTTCTCGACTTCTAAGCATAAGTGAGAATAGCCGATCGTATCTTTATCGATACTTACATTCTTACTTCCACCATAAAACAACTCGATGAATTGTCCTTCCTGCACTTTAAGATAAACAATCCATGGTTCGCCGTTTTCGGGTCTGTTTAATTCAAACATTTTTTTAAAACGCAACACATTACAATAAAAATGAAGCGACTTCTCCATATCCTCGACCGTATAGGCTGCATGACCAATTCCTTTAATCATTTTTAACTCCTCCAATGTAAGATAATTATCAGTTTATATCCTCAAAATGAATCCGCTGAAGACATCACCCCTTTCAAGCCTTCGGGTTACTTATGCGTTACCCCTTGACGGCCCCTTCACTCAGCCCTTTCATAGTTTTTGGGCTCTTTCTACGTTTTGTGAAGAAAACTAAGTATTATTTACAGTATTTTCTGTTTGTGTATAATTTTCTGAATCATTGTAACAAAAAAGACTATCTTTCTCCTACTTTTTTCAATTCTATGGTCAACCCCAGTTTTGCTAGCGAATCAAAATAGGCCTATCTTTCATGTCCTTTATCCCAGCGTCTTCAAGAAGCCGATCTCTCCCGTTATTCATAGTCACTAATCATGTTATAAACACGCGTTTACAGATTGATAAAGGCAACGCCTCTAATGGGTTGATTCATAGAGGCATTCAGTTTATTCTTGCGACAGATTCACGTTCAATAAACTGCAAATCCATGGTCACCTTGAGGGGTTCTTCTCCTACACCTACCTGGATAGAATCTACTACCATTTTTGTCATCAATAGCATCATATCCCGGAAGTTTGCCCGAAATAATTGTATTCCTTGATGACTTTCATGACTTTTTCTTTCGTTTTTTGGGGGACGTTAGGGTAATCATTAATGACTCTACTAACCGTACTCCTTGATACTCCCGCAAGCCTCGCGATTTCTTCACTGTTGATATCTATTTTTTTCTTCAATCCATTATCCCCATTTCACCATAATAGGCGCTGTGAACACGTGTTAATAATGGTGTTATGGTAACATTAAGCAGAAAGACTGTCAACAATGCATTTATAATTTTCATAATTATTTATGTATTTTGAAGGATTAGGTAATCTATCTTACCACAGCCCTTTTTCTTGCAAACCCTATCCGGCTCATTCATGTCAACTGGATAGGGTTATAAAATTCGCTGGAAAGCCCATCGGAAACTGGCGGGTTAGCCCCTCCTCCCTCACTGACCCGATGCTATTCATCCCACAACTGAATCAGATAGGCTTTCTGTCAGCTAAATCTGTAACCTAGGAACAAAAAGTCGGAGGCCCTTAATCAGTACCCTATTTTTCTATCAACTATATTTAATAGAGGTTTATCGTTTAAAAATCGCGTCAGATTCTGTTGATAGAGTTTCACCCGGTTTTCCTGCTTATTGGGGCTCACCCCAACAGAGTGGGAAGTAATAAATACATTTGACATTTCCCATAATTCGTTATCTTGCGGTAAAGGTTCGATCGATGTAACATCAAGCCCAGCCCCTCCGAGGTGACCCGATCTTAAATAATCAATAAGCGCTTCTTCGTCCACGGTCTGTCCCCGACCGACATTAATAAAAAAAGCTCCCTTTTTTGTTTTTGCGATACGTTCCCTTGTAAAGAATCGATAGGTTTCCGATGTAAGAGGTAAAGCATTGACGATAAAATCACTCTTCATGAGAACTTCATCAACCTGGTCTACCCCATAGAGCTCATCAATGTAATCTGGTTTGACTGTGGGGTTTCTTTTCACAGCTAGGACCTGTGCACCTAGTGCGCTCACCCGTTTAGCCGTCTCAGACCCAATATCTCCAAGCCCAATAATGCCCACCGTCGAGTTATGGATTCCCATCGGATCGGGATTTCTCTCCCAAATTCGTTTCATCTGTTGATCGCGATGAATATGCAACTGTCTTGCAAGAGCTAACATAAGGGCTAAGGCATGTTCAGCTCCAGAAACACCAAAAACTCCACTTGAATTAGTCACAATCACACTTGAATTCAGTAATGGGTGATCGAAGAAATCATTGGCCCCTGAACTCGGTAATTGGAGCCACCTTAACCTTTCCATTTTTCCTAACATGTCATCGCTTGGCCAGCCGATAAAAATGTCAGCGTCTTGAACCATTTCCAGATCATCCTCATCTGTCATTTCATAAAAATCTACTTGTGAAGCAAAGGTTTGGAAGAATGGATCACTTATTGCCTTTGGGAAAATAAAGTCACCGCTATAGTAGAGAACCATTTTTACTTTGCTCATATACCCTCCATTGTTTTTCATCAGTTTTTTGGTAAAAGAGAACTTCTTCTATTATATTATTTTGAGGTAGTTAAAAGGGGGTGTTCACCAAGAAGCGAGGTGATTTGGGACACCCTCTGTCAAAGCTCTTGAAT
>JBEQAI010000278.1:0-5105 GCA_041640415.1 Ammoniphilus sp.
TATTAGGGGATGAATCAGGAGAGATTCTGGCTTCGGCTGTTGGCGATTCCTCGAATATGCTCTCGCGCTCTCTTCCCGAAGTCGAAGGTACGTTGAGGACCTTGTGTCAGGAGCTAGTGGAAAAGGCCGGGGGAACGCTGGCTGAGGTTCGAGCCATATTTTTGGGGCTAGCGGGCGCCGACCGTCCACGGGAAAAAGAGTTATTGATGAGGGGGCTCCATGACCTATGCCCCGGAGGTCTCGTGATTGACAATGATGCGATCACCGCGTTATATGCCGGAACCTGGGGAAAGCCAGGCATTGTCTTAATCGCTGGCACCGGATCCATAGCTTATGGGGTTGGCGCACAGGGTGAACGTTATCGGGTCGGAGGCTGGGGCTATCTATTAGGAGATGAAGGCAGCGGATTTTCGATCGGGCAGCAGGGATTGATAGCCGTTATGCGAGCCCATGATGGTAGAGGGAAACCCACATTGCTCACGGGGTTAGCTTTATCTAGGTTTGGGGTGACGGAGGTTCCTCTCCTTATCTCACACGTTTATGGGTCGGAGAATCCGCGTAAAGCGATAGCGGATGCGGGGAGGATGGTCCTCGAAGCGGCGGAGCAGGGGGATGAAGTGGCTTTGAGTTTGGTTGCTCAGGCAGCAGAAGAGCTCGTTGAACTCGTGGAAGCTTGCCAGAAGAAGATGAGGCAGGGCGAAGTTTTCTCTGTGGTTTTGGCGGGAGGACTGATGGAGCATGATAGCTTGGTACAACGAGTGGTCGTTGAGCGTTTGGCAGAGAGAAAGTTTACTGTAGCGCTAGGAGGGTTGTCTCCTGTCTATGGGGCTTTGATCATGGCGATGCAGTCCGATGGAGTTGAACTCTCCGAACCGATCAGAAATAAGATAAGGGAAGTGGAAGTATGGCAGAAAAGTTAAAAGAACTGCTGACGGAGTGGTGCAATCCAGATACGGAAAACTTGGATACCCTTCCGACTTTAGATATATTGAAGAAACTGAATTTGGAAGATCAAAAAGCGGCCTTAGCTGTTGAAAAAGAATTGAATACGGTAGCGCAGGCGGTGGATTTGGTGGTCCAGGCTTTTGAACAAGGGGGGAGGCTGTTTTACTTTGGTGCAGGGACCAGTGGAAGATTGGGGATGCTGGATGCTGCAGAGTGCCCGCCCACATTTGGAACCGATCCCTCCCTTGTTCAAGGGGTGATCGCTGGGGGCTTGAGTGCTCTAGTGGAAGCGATCGAAGGAGCGGAGGATGAACCGGAATTAGGCCGGGAGGATGTTGACAAAGTAGGCGTGAAGGCGGAGGATGTCGTGGTGGGCATCGCGGCTAGCGGCCGGACGCCGTATGTCATCGGTGCGATGGAAGAAGCCAAGCGAAGAGGAGCGAAAACGATCGCGCTATCCTGTAATCCAGACTCGGCAATGAGTAAAGTTGCTGACGTAGCGATCGCCCCCGTCGTTGGACCGGAGGCGGTCACGGGCTCCACCAGACTCAAGGCCGGCACCGCTCAAAAAATGGTACTTAACATGCTGACCACAGCATCCATGGTTCGCATGGGCAAAGTGTACGGAAACCTGATGGTGAATGTCCAGGCGACGAATGAGAAGCTGAAGGAACGCGTGAAAAAAATAATTATGGATGCGACAGAATGTACGTGGGAAGAAGCAGAGAAGCTCGCAGAAGAGGCAGACGGAGATGCCCGCGTCGGGATCTTGATGAAGCTGAAGGGAATATCGGCAGGAGAAGCGCGCATCCAGCTGAGCCGAGTGGGTGGACGGATTCGGCAGGCGTTGGAGAATTGAATAGAGGAGGAGAGCCCCTGACCCTTTAAGGTTAGGGGTTTTTTTGATTTGAAAAAAATGGGATGAAAACCCCATAATCTTCAAAAACTGAGAAAAAGGAGTGGGTGTGTTGAAGGTCAGATGGTGGTTCTTAAGTTGTTTGGTTGCGGGGGTGCTTGGTGGACATGGCTTCGCTTCAGCGGATGCGATCGATGATCTTTTGAATCAAGCTATAGAAGCGAAGCAAATCCCTGGAGCGGTGGTATTAGTCCAGCATAAAGGGAAGATTGTGAAGCACCAAGCTTATGGCTATGCATTGGACTTTGAGGGCAAGCGTCAGGTCATGAAAGAAGATACTATTTTTGATGTGGCATCCATTACTAAAGTATTTACGGCCACTGCGTTAATGAAGCTGTATGAAGAAGGGAAGATAGGGTTGGATGATCCGGTTGCCAAGTATCTTCCGGAATTCGCCCATCGGGATGTAACCCTGCGCCATTTGCTGACCCATACGTCTGGGTTTCCTGCCTGGACTCCTCTGTACGAAAAAGCGGGAAGTCGGGAGGAACGGTTAGCTTTTGTGCTGCAGCATCCTTTACAACATCCCCCTGGTCAGGTCTATACCTATAGTGATCTCAATATGATTACGCTTGGCTGTGTGATCGAGAAGGTATCGGGAAAAAAACTAGATGAGTATGTGGATGAGGTGATCATCCGTCCTTTGGGCTTGAAGGATACTTTGTTTAATCCGCCCCTTAGCCTGCAAGGACGCATCGCTGCTACGGAATACCAACCCGAGAGGGGACGGGGATTGGTCTGGGGGGCGGTCCAGGATGAAAATGCCTGGGCGCTTGATGGAGTGGCCGGCCACGCTGGCTTATTTTCGACGGCTAAAGATTTAGCGATTTTTGCCCAGATGATGCTGGATGGGGGATCGACGGGGGAGACACGTCTTTTGGCCTTGGACACGGTGAAACTGTTGACGGAAAATCAAGCTCCGGAGAGCGTGGGGCAAAAGCATGGGCTGGGATGGGAACTAGGTGAGGGTTGGTACATGGACTTGTTGGCTCATCCTTCAACCTTTGGACATACTGGTTTCTCGGGGACCTCGCTTGTGGTGAGTCCGAAGGAGGAGCTAGTGGTGATTTTGCTAACCAATCGGGTTCATCCGACAAGACAAACGGAGTCCATTAACCCGCTGCGTCAACAAGTGGCGCGCTTGGCATTAGCAGAGATAAGAGAGGAGTAATGTTCATGAGGTTTTTGCTTTTGGTGGTTTTGTTGTTCGCCGCCACCCCTGTGAAAGCAACGAGTCCCTACACCGACCTGGTGTTGCTGGAGAATCTTCCGCAGGTGGAAATCAGCGTAGAAGACAACCAGTTGCAACTGAGGGCCATGCATCTTCATAGGCAAGGGCATTTTACCAAAGCGACCAAAGACCTGGTATGGAAATCTTCTAAATCTAGGATTGCCAAGGTTAATGATCGTGGGCTCGTGACCTTTAGTGGCCGACAGGGAAAGGCTTGGATTACTGTAACGGATGGAGTGTTCTCGGACCGAATTGCGGTGCAAAACCTCGGGGGTAAGCCTGTTGTCATCCGTGAACAGGGAGATCGCTATAGGCAGGTCACCGAGCGTGCGGTGCAAGGGTTGAGTGTAGAAGAGAAGATCGGGCAGATGCTGATGCCTGAGTTTTTAAAAAGTGGGGATCAGAGTGTGACCACCCTTACTCCAGAGATTGAGCAGCTGGTGAAAAAGTATCATATCGGCGGAGTGATTTTGTTTCGGGAAAACTTTCTCAGTACGGAACAAGCGGCCAGCCTGACCTATAAGTATCAGAAAGCGGCAGAAAAATTTGGCTTATTTATGGCCATTGATCAAGAAGGAGGCCTTGTCACCCGCCTACCTTTCGCGCCGGATTTCCCTGGGGGGATGGCTCTCGGTGCGACACGGGACCCTAAGCTTGCCTTTCGGGTGGGTCAGGCATTAGGGGAAGAGCTTCGGGCGCTAGGGATTAATATGAACTTTGCCCCTGTTCTTGACGTGAATAATAATCCGGATAATCCCGTCATCGGGGTTCGCTCCTTCGGAGAAACACCCAGTCTCGTGGCCGAAATGAGCGTGGCGTATCAACAGGGGCTTCAAAAGGCAGGGCTGGCCGCAACCGGTAAACATTTTCCCGGGCATGGAGATACCGGGGTGGACAGCCACTTGGGTTTAGCCGAAGGAAAAAGGCTGGAACTGTATCCCTTTAGAAAAGCTATTTCTCAAGGTATTGATGCGATCATGACGGGGCATGTGACGTTCCCCCATCTTGAGTCTGCTAAAGTCACGTCCCAGCTGGATGGAACCGACATTTCCATTCCGGCTACCTTGTCTCCTGTGATGTTAACGAAGATCTTGCGGGAGCAAATGAACTTTCAAGGAATCATCACAACCGATGCCATGAATATGAAGGCTATTGCCGATCACTTCGGGCCTGTGGATGCGGCCATTCGGGCGATTCAAGCTGGGGCAGATATTGTTCTTATGCCCGTGGGCTTAGCGGAGGTGGCAGAAGGGATCCTTCAAGCCGTAGCGGATGGAGAGATTCTAGAAGAGCGATTGGATGAATCGGTTTCTCGGATTCTGACACTGAAGCTGCAGCGTGGGATCATAAAAGAAGAGACGCCACCACCGATGAAGGAGCACGTTCAAAACGCTTTAGGATGGGTGGGTCCTAAACAGCATCAGGAGCTCAAAGAGGAAGCGGCGTCAAGGTCAATCACCTTGGTGAAAAATGAGCGGGACGTATTACCTTTACAGCTGAAGAAAAAAAGCAAGATCGTCGTGGTCGGCGCTCGTGCGATCGAGGATTTGTATGAAGCTGTACGAGCCCAACACCCACGGACCGCGCTGGTTCAATTGGAGGCTTCCGGCAAAAAAGCCTACCAGCCTTCTTTTCGCCAGTGGGCCGAGTTAATGGGGGCAGATGCCGTCGTGGTGGGGACGTATACCTCGAAGGCGGAGGATCGCGCAGCTGACCATGCACAGATGAAGTTAGTAAAAGAGATTGCCCGTGCGGTGAAGGTTCCGGTTATCGCGGTGGGGCTGCGGAATCCTTATGATATTGAGAGCATTCATGATGCTGTCAATGGGTACTTGGTTCAGTATGGTCATCAAGCTGCCAGCTCCCAAGCAACGGCGAAAATTTTATTCGGCCTAGAAGAGCCCAAGGGAAGATTGCCGGTGACCATTCCGGATGGGAAGGGCGGTATCTTGTATCCATTTGGACATGGATTAGGCTATGAGGCGAGGTGATAGAGATGAAACTTGGTAAGTG
>JBEQAI010000279.1:0-5104 GCA_041640415.1 Ammoniphilus sp.
AACCTTGGGCCGATTGTGGCACCAATTGCTGGAGGTATAGTATTGGCGTTTACCAATTGGTCAGGAGTTTTTCTTGTTCTAGCTTGTGTAGGTATTATTTTGTATTTCATTGTTTCATCTAAACTGGAAGAAACGTTACCAGAGGAAAAACGTGTCCCAAGTAATTTTTCACAAATAATGAAGAACTTTGGTGCTTTGTTAAAAGATCGCCAGTTCATGGGATATGCGCTTACTCAAGGTTTCATCATTGCAGGAATCTTTGCTTATGTTTCGGGTATTCCTTTCGTCTATCAGAATATTTATGGGGTAACGCCCCAGGTGTTCAGTCTATTATTTGGATTGAATGGAGTTGCCTTAATCATTGGAACTCAGGTGGTTGGCCGCTTTACAGGTGTCATAGCTGAGAGAACCTTCTTAAAGATTGGGTTATTGATTTCGAACCTAGCAGGTGCTGTTTTACTAGTGGCTCTATTATTAAAAGCACCGCTTATAGCAGTCGTGATACCCATCTTCTTTTTTGTTATGTCGATAGGAATCATTGCTTCAACTTCTTTTTCTTTAGCAATGGAAACACAAGGACATATTGCCGGTAGTGCTTCTGCACTATTAGGACTCCTGCCCTTTGTATTAGGGTCATTAACGGCCCCACTCGTAGGATTAGCCGGAGAATATTCTGCCATTCCAATGGCAATTATTATTTTATTAGCAAGCTTAATGGCATTCTTTTCTTATTATGGATTAGTAGGAAAATCTTCTTTAAGGGTTCAAGTTTCAAAATAATATCTCGAATGATAAAAGGAGAAATGGACGATGAATTTTGTTACGCTGAATAATGGTTTAAAAATGCCACAGCTTGGATTTGGTGTATGGCAGGTTGCAGATGATCAAGCCGCACAAGCAGTTGCTACTGCCATTAAAGTTGGCTACAGATCTATTGATACGGCGATGATCTATAAAAATGAAAAGGGCGTTGGACAGGCTATTGCTGAATCATCTGTTCCTCGTGATGAGTTATTTATTACAACAAAAGTTTGGAATAGTGATCAAGGGTTTGAAAATACGTTACGTGCATTTTGACGAGAGCTTGGAAAGATTAGGGCTTGATTATGTTGATTTATATTTGATCCACTGGCCTACTCCGCAATTTGACCAGTATATCGAAACCTATAAAGCATTAGAAAAGCTTTATCATGATGGCCGAGTAAAAGCAATTGGGGTTTGTAACTTTGAAATTGAACACTTAGAGCGACTTTTAAAAGAATGTGAAGTTGTACCCGTATTGAATCAGATTGAGTGTCATCCATACCTTGCTCAAAACGAGTTAAAAGATTTTTGTTCAAAACATAATATCTTTGTAGAAGCTTGGAGTCCTCTTGACCAGGGAGGAGAGGTGTTGCAAGACGAAGTCATTCAAAAGATTGCTTTGTCACATACCAGAACGCCAGCTCAAGTGGTGTTGCGCTGGCATTTACAAAATAACACCATCGTCATACCGAAATCTGTAACACCATCAAGAATTGAAGAAAACTATAATGTATTTGATTTCGAATTAACTTCAAATGAAATGAACGAGATAAATAAACTTAATCGTAATCGACGTAAAGGTGCACATCCTAATGAGATGAATGTTCGATAAAAATAATACAAGGAACCTAACCCATTCTAGCTTTCCATTAGAATGGTTTTTTTCAATGATGGAATATTTTTTTAACATTTGACACCAAATGGGGAATCCGGAATAACGGGAAAGCTACACAGATTTTCTGTTTCCCATCTTCCAGGCCATTCAAACAAGAGCCGGAATGAGAGCTCGAAAAGAAAGCTTCAGAAGGAAGATCCAGAAGGGGCCATTCGCCTAGCAGATGAGATCATCCGCAACACCTATCGAACGCTCATGACCCGTGGGCAGAAGGGATGCTTTGTTTTTTGTACAGATCGGGCTTTGGCTGAATATTTAAGGAGAGGTTTTATAGAAGTAACTATCAGTATAAGCAGAATGAGTTTTTTAAGCCGCTGCCTAGGGTGGCGGAAGAGGGGGAGGCGTATTAGGTCAGTGAATTTAAACAAATAAAACATATGTTCGCACAAAGTCCATCATAGTATAATAGACAAGTACAATAGAATCGGCTCCTCATGGGTGGTCGGCTCATCCCTGCATGAAAGGGGGTGAGAATATGGTGTCAGTATACGATGCAATAGATTTAGCATTAAAACTAGGCATGTTTACATTAACATTCGTTGGTGTTATCATTGCCATTCTGACATACATGACCAAAAAGAAATAGACCACCCAATGAGCTAGCAACTCTGTGGTCTATTTCTTTAACTCCGAGCCGACCCCTATATGGGGAACGTCTGTTGTACGTGACCGGTAGTGTTACAGCACTACCGGTCTCTTTTTTATTGTGTTGGCTTGTTAATTATATTATACCTTGGAGACAGGGAGATGTAAAATAGGAGGCTACGTAATTTGTCTCCTAAGTGCCTTCTCTTTATATACCTAGTTTATCTCGCCTTTTTACTTTGTCCCTGTATGGTAATCATATTCATACACGGTTTTTTTGAATATTACTTGTCTATTAATTATCATAACTGACTGAAGACTATGCTTTGCGGTTGGTCCTTGAGATTTAGAGTTTCATGACACGAAATAGGTATATTAACCAAAAACTGTAAGGATTTTGTTATACTATAGATAATTCATCAATACTACGGAAACTACCTTTTTTAAAATTAAATAAAGGAGGTCATGAGCTTGAAATACGAATCTACTAATAGAGATACAGAAGAGCTTTCCATTACTATTTATACAGATAAATTTGGTGTCGTAAAGGAAAAGCGTAGTCTCGAGATTCAAGCGAATCAGGAAATTAAGGAAGTGCACTACCTAGATGTAGCTGAGAAAATCGAAACGGACTCTCTCATCGTCGAAGGTCTTGATATTAAAGAACTGAATTTTGATTATGACTTAGTCAGCAAGGAAAGGATGCTTGAAAAGTATTTGGATCATAACGTATTCCTTGAAGACCGAGATGGAAGATCAGAATTTCGTCTGTTAAGCATCCAAAATGGAATTGTCTTGGAACATTGCACCACCAAAGAAATTGTGATCAATCCCGAAGGACAACTTATCCTACCCAAACTTCCTGATGGTTTCATGGTCAGGCCTGCCTTGATTTGGAAGGTCCATCCTCCCAAACATCATCAAATGAAAGTTTCCTATATTACCCAGGGAATAGGATGGGGAGCCAATTACGTCCTTTATCTTAAGGATGACACCTCCTTTAACCTTTCGGGGTGGGTAAATATTGAAAATCGTTCTGGTGCGACCTTTGAAAATGCGCAAATCAAATTAGTAGCAGGAGATGTAAAAAGGGTAGAAAAAGAAGCGCCGATTCAAATTTATGACCGTTCAGATGAATTAGTTTTGTATAATCAAAGTTCTTCATTTGAAGAAAAAAGCTTTGCTGACTACCACCTTTACACTTTAGAAAACAAAACCACTATAAAAAACAATCAGTCGAAGCAAATTAATTTTATCACCTTACAGAACATTTCCTATGAAAAATATTACGAGTTGAGCAGCAGGTCAGAAACACCGAAAATCATGATCGAATTTGAGAATAAGAAAGAGAAGGGCCTTGGAATTCCTATGCCAAAAGGAGTGATGAAGGTCTACAGTGAGGACACCAAAGATCATCATCTTGAGTTTATTGGTGAGGACGCCATTGATCATACCCCTAAGGATGAAAGGATTACACTACATATAGGCGATGCGTTTGATATTCGAGGGGAATACAGTCTGTTCGATCAACATAAAACAGAGGATGGAACAGGATTTGAAACGCATCAGTATGAGATCCGGAATCATAAAGATGAGGAAGTTGTCGTAAAGTTTGATCATTACATCCATCATCGATATTGGACGATGATAGAACATAGTCATGACTTTAGTAGGATAACGGCGAGTATGATTCAATTTAAGGTGCGGGTTCAAGCTAATGAGGTAATGAAAGTACAATTCCGGATACAGACGGACGAACGGATTGAGGTTCAGATTAGGAAAAGGAATAAATGATGCTTGGGACACTTCGATGCAATATATGTATCAGGTGTTGAGAGATGAAAATGGATAAAACATATGTTCGTATATAGTCATTGCCATCCTGACATTCATGATAAAAAAGAAATAGACCACCCAATGAGCTACCAACTCTGTGGTCTATTTCTTCATACATGAGCCGACCCCCTACGGGGAACGTCTGTTGTACGTGACCGGTAGTGTTCCAGCACTGTCGGTCTCTTTTTATTGTTGTGGCTTGTTGATTATATTATACCTTGGAGACAGGGAGATGTAAAATAAAGTGATTTAACATTAATCAGCAACACTGTACTGTGAAATATCCCGTACAATCATGAATGTATGATGAGGCAAGCTAAAGTTATTCCAGGTAGTGAAACGAAGCCAAACAGAATCGGAGTTTATTATGCGCAAATTGTTGTAAATGGTAAAGTGAAGGAGTGGTTTAATGAGGAACAAGGAATACCTTTACTGGAAATATGCTAGAAATTATGAGATAACCCATAACAAATGCTCAAAATGCAGAACCGAATTAGCCTACCTTATAAAAACCGTAAAAATCGGTAAACAAATGCTTGAGAATGTTAGGGTACTCACATGTCCAACTTGTTCAAAAATCAATAATCATTGAGTTGAAAAATGTCTTGATGGGAACAAAGAAATGGAAAACCCTTAACCGGTTACCTTATTGGCTACCGGTTATTAATCATTTATATGAATACATCTTTTATGTTCCCGCTGTTTTTCTATACAGATAAAGGTAGATTTTAGAAAAATATTTCCTTCTCCTGTATAATAGATCTAACACAATACCCCTGGAGGAAAACCTGTGCAAGAACTCATTCATGAATTATTAGCCTTTCGAAAAGAAAGAGACTGGGAACAATTCCATACCCCAAAGGATCTCGCCCTCTCAATCTCTCTAGAAGCAAGTGAATTATTAGAGAACTTTCAGTGGAAGGATAGCCAAACGGCAGTCGAACAGAACCTTCCCAAGATCAAAGAAGAGCTGGCGGACGTTCT
>JBEQAI010000280.1:0-5093 GCA_041640415.1 Ammoniphilus sp.
AAAATTTGGGTAACGAGTACAGTGGGAGAGGGTACCCGCATGATGATTTCCCTGAAAAAGTTATAAGCGGGCTGGAGGAAAAGAATGAAGCGAATTCTCATTGTTGAAGACGATCAAAGTATAGCAGATCTGCAAAAGGACTATCTGGAGCTGAGCGGCTTTTCCGTTTGGATTGAACATAGCGGGACAGGCGGTCGGCAAATCCTGGAGAAGGAGTCTTTTGATCTCGTAATATTGGATATCATGCTGCCTGGTGTTGATGGCTTTGAACTGTTGAAAACGATCCGCGAGAAGGAGGATATTCCGGTTTTGCTTGTTTCAGCTCGGGCTGAGGAAATTTACAAAGTAAAGGGTCTTGGACTAGGCGCGGATGACTATATTACGAAGCCCTTCAGCTCCGGCGAGCTGGTCGCCCGTGTCCAGGCGCATCTCAATAAGTTTGAGAGAATGAAGGAGCGCTTTGGTAAGGGGGAGGAAGGAAGCAAAATTCAGGTGAGGGGACTCGAGCTTCATAAAGAAGCGCGAAGAGTGTTTGTCAATGGGAATGAGATCACGATGGCTCATAAGGAATACGATCTCTTGCTGTTCTTAATGGAACATCCTAACCGGGTGTTTAGTAAGGATGAGCTGTTTGAGCGGATCTGGGGGATGGATGCTTTAGGCGACGCCTCCACCGTGACAGTACATATTGCAAGAATTCGAGAGAAAATTGAGGAAAACCCATCGAAACCGCAGTATATCGGCACTGTTTGGGGATCAGGGTATCGGGCGCTGATGTAGAGCGGGAGGATGATATGGGGAGAGCGAAGGCGCTCTCCCTTCGTGCGTATGTAATGGAGCACCATATTGAGAGTCCGAGTCTAGGTGTAGGGCTGAGTGAGGAGAGGGCAGGCATAGTACCTTGGTAAATGGGTGTAACGGTGTTCGCTTTGGTCAAAGCATCTGAAAACCCTTATTGAAATGATTCCTCAGCTTTACCGTCAAGATCGGGGGCAGCAAAGCTGAGGTTCACGTGTTTGAGGGCGTTTCTAAGAGGTTGACTTGTATGAAAGGTGGTGTTGTGGAGGTGAAACCGGGGTAATCCAGTACCTTAGATCGCTTCTTCCCATTGTTCTTCATAGTGGCCTCTAACGAGGTCTTTGGCTAGTTCGTGAATTTTAGCTTCGGAGTTGAACTGCTCTAGCAGTTCTTCTAAGTTCGTAGGAAGTGATTGGTTTGTACTTTGTATTTTCCATTTAGACATCTGCAACATCCTCCGTAATCTTCTATCCTTAGACAGTATAACATGAAAAGGTAGAGTTTGTTAACGCTTACATTTAGACAAAAATAGACATGAGTTTACAAAAAAGAGGAAAAAGAAATAACCGGAGTAAACCTGGTTATTTCATAGCGGTAGTTGCTAGATAGCCTCTTTTCTTTAATTCTTTTACCCATCTCCTAACCGTTCGTTCTTGTCTGCCAAGCGATTCAGCAATCTCTTTAATGGGGGGGATCTTGCTCTTCTCTTTTAAATACATCCATATCAAGTAGGCATTGATTCCGAGTTCTTGAATGATTTGGGCTCCCATTTCTTCCATAGTTATGACCTTTCTCTCTCTCAGTTTTGTTTTTTTAGTATATTATAAAAATTATTTTGGAAGATTTGCAATAGGAAGGATTACCTATAGACAAGGATTAACAAAGCAAGGAGACACAAGAAAAAAAGGAAGCCCCTTGAGCTTCCTTTTACGGATATTACATATTTTGTTTGCCAGTCTCCAAGTTACGCAAAGGCATAGGTGGACAGATTTTTCGGGTGAAATAGGAGACAACAATAATGGTGATTAAGCTGCTTAGCATGGCAAAGGTTCGGAATGGGAATAAGACCACGCCGTCTTCAATCATGGGGTAAGGGAGGAGGGGCGGTAAACCAAGCAGCGGTTCTCCTCCTCCTACTCGAAGGAATAAGGCAACGGCAAATCCAGCAGCGGATCCATAGGTATTGACTCCTTTATTAAATAGGGCTAATGTGAGCTGCGGGAACAAAATACAATAAACTAGGTCACTCGATAGGTACCACAGAGCGTACACACTTTTGGCTGATAAGGCGATAATTGTGGATCCGACACCCACAATGATGATGCACCGTTTTATCATCTTATCCAATTGGACTTTGCTCGCGTTGGGCTTTACCATCGGTCGGTAGACATTCCAGGCGGCCATGGAGGAAGCTGATAGCATAGAGGCCGCTACGGATCCGATAACGGCTGCAGCGAGTCCACCTAATGCCAGAGAGCCAACCAACCCAGGAGACATATACTTAAAGACATACGACAAGATCATCGAAGGATTTTCAGGTGCCGAGGTTCCCAAGGAAGCCCAGTCAGCACTGTATCCGGCAATTCCGATAAGCGCGGGTGGAATGGCGGCAAGCATACAAACTAATCCGGCGCTGATAGACAACCACATGGCCGTATTCTCATTTTTAGCGGCAAGGACGCGCTGGAAGTAGATTTGCCATGGAATGCCTCCTAGCATTAAGAGAAGAGCGAAGTCCCACCATTGCCAATAGTAATTGCCCCAATTCGGATCCATCCAGCCCATCAGGGGAGGGAAGAGACTCAGGGTGTCCCCCATTCCTTGTGCATATTTGGCAAAAGCGACTTCGATTCCTCCGACATTAGCAAACGCAAAGGGCAGTACAAAAATTAGACCAATGAACATGATGCATAGCTGCAGCACATCCGTGTGGGCGATGGCCCATAAGCCCCCAATTACGGTGTAGGCGATCGCGATGAAGGCAGAGAAAATAATGGAGACCTTAAAGTCCAGGCCAAGAATGACACCAAAGGTCATGCCTAAAGCGGTAAGGTAGGCGGCAATACAAAATACTTCGCCTAAGAGTGCTGGAAAGTAAAGCAGCCCGCCCATTCTTTTGCCAAAACGGGACTCCAGAGGGTCTAACATCGTCATGAATTCATACCTGCGCATCTTCCTTGCGTAGAAAATTCCCCCAAGGATCAGACTGATGGAGAAAGCCCAGGGGGCTTGGGTCCAGACCATGCCGTAGTTGTATACGTTTTCAGATGTGCCAGTAATATATCCTCCGCCCACCCACGTGGCTGTCATGGTAAACATGGCGATCCATAAGGGCATGGAGCGGCCAGCTACCAGCATGTCGTCATCTCGCTTTTTCTCGATAGATTTAGCTCCAACATAATAGAATAAAGCATAGAATCCCAACATCATAAATAATCCAGGCCAGTAGATTTCCTTTTCCGTGACCGTGGAATACGCCAAAGCAACAACCGATGCGAGGGTAAAACCGGTTAAACACGTTTTCCAAGGTGTCCAGAAGCTACTCCTATGAGGGGGAGCTGCGATCTCGGCCTCTAGGGTGGCAGCTTCTTCTCTCGCAACAAAGGAAACTTCCTCGATTTGATCTTTTAGATTCATTCCCGCTTGGCTCCTTTATTTGAGGAATCGGAATTTATTTATGGTCGCGTCTTATTGTGTTAAACTAGTAGTATCCTTTAGCAGATTTACCTGCTGAGGAGGTGGGGAATAGGACGAGCTGGGCTGGGCAAGCTTTCGGCTTTGTTCTATTCCTTGTCATATGTTTTGACCTGGTGCCTTTTGGGCACTTTTTTTTTCCGTGAAGGAAAGTCTAAGTTCGTTAAAGTATTAAAGCGAACAAAACTTTCCTGGAGGCATGAAAAGCTTCCGCTAATGATGAATTCGACTACTTCTCCGAGTGGGCTTCGATAGAAGCTTTTCTTATTTGATAAGAGTAAAAATCTCTTTACTGCGGAAGGCCTCCACCAGCTTGACGAGCCATTCATAATACTTGCGCGATTCTTCAAGCTGCTTGAGGTTTGCTTCTGCTTTTTGCCTAATGGAGCTTGGCGTCGTCTTGTCATGGAGCAATTCATGGAAGATGTCTGTAGCGCTTTCAATTGACTTGACATTCAATAGAATTTCTCGTTCCCACTTTTTGCAGAAAAACTGAATAAATGATTGGAAAAAATCTTTTTCTGCAACGTACTGGTCTTTTCTTACGCCTTTCATCCAAACCTTCTGGACCATGAAGATCTCCAATAAAGCATGAATACCCGTGGACATGGAAGGTTTACTCATGCCTGTTCTCTCGCTCATCTCATCTAAGCTAAGCGGCCCCTCATTGAAATACAAAATTGAGTACAGTCTTCCGATTGATGGAGTAACCCCATAAAGATCCATGGTCTCAGCAATCGAGTCCATCACGAGTCCTTCTCCCATTTCCAACAAGTTCTGATGGTCATATACCGCTTTTGAAGAGGTCACCATAAATGATGGATAACCACCCACACCTCCCTTCACTTATTAAAAAATTTCTAAATATTTGGTATGGAATAAATATAAACAGAATGGTCTAACTTGTCAATTTATAAAATTCAGACTTTTTGGTATTGACCTTCAAAACATGTGGTGCTATAATTCGAATTGTTAAGAACGTTTGAAAAATATTTAACGTAATTGAGGAGGGATTGTCATGAAAAAGATGTACATCAATGGAAAATGGGTGTCATCCCACACGGGCCAAACTAAGGAGGTTATTAATCCCTACAATCAAGAAGTGATCGCTACGGTTACCCGCGGAGACCGCCAAGATGCGAATGACGCAATACTTGCTGCAAGGCAAGCCTTTGATCAGGGACAATGGCGTAACACGACGGCTAATGAAAGAGGTTCGATTCTTCTTCAAGTCGCGGAGAAGATTCGCAAGTATAAAGATGAATTGGCAGAGCTAGAAACGTTGAACACCGGAAAAACCCTAACTGAAAGCTTAGCGGATATGGATGGGATTGCGGGTGTTTTTCAATATTATGCGGGATTGGCGGACAAACATGGGGGAGAAATGATTGAGTCTCCGAATCCGAATTCGGTAAGCCGAACCGTTCGAGAGCCAGTGGGAGTGTGCGGGTTGATCGCTCCTTGGAATTATCCTTTGCTACAAGCCTCCTGGAAGCTGGCGCCTGCTTTGGCTGCAGGGAACACGGTGGTGCTGAAGCCGGCGGAAATTACCCCTTTAACCACCATTAAGATGGCGGAAATTTTTGAAGAGGTAGGGCTTC
>JBEQAI010000281.1:0-5066 GCA_041640415.1 Ammoniphilus sp.
GGTGGAGCCATCATCTATCGAATTATAGTAGCGCTAGCACTCCGCGTGGGACTCAACCCTTCAGACATGAAGCTTATGACTGCATTAATCGTCATTGCGGCCTTGATCGCACCGAAGATTATCGACAGCTGGAAGGAAAAAAGAAAAAAGGCATTAAAAAAACAACAAGCTTCCAACGTGATTGTAAGAGGTGATAACCATGCTGAAACTTAAACAGATCCATAAGGTATTTAATGAAGGAACGATTGATGAAAAAATCGCCTTAGACCAGATCAATCTCACACTCAACCCTGGCGACTTCGTTACCATTATTGGAAGTAACGGAGCAGGTAAATCTACCATGATGAATATGATTTCCGGCGTGCTGACACCCGACACGGGTACGGTGGAGATTGATGGGAAAATCGTCAATGATCTTCTTGAGCACAGGCGGGCACCGATGATTGGTCGCGTGTTTCAGGATCCGATGGCCGGCACCGCACCAACCATGACCATCGAGGAAAACCTAGCCATGGCTTATTGCCGCAATAAGAAACGAACCCTTAGCATTGGAGTCAACAGCAAACGCAAGGAAATGTTCTATGAATACTTAAAATCTCTCGGACTCGGTCTCGAAGATCGTCTGACCGCAAAGGTTGGCCTCCTCTCAGGGGGGGAGCGGCAAGCTTTAAGTCTCCTGATGGCAACCTTTACCCAGCCTAAAGTATTATTGCTGGATGAACATACAGCCGCGCTAGATCCAGCTCGAGCAGAGCTGATTACTCAGCTGACCAAGAGCATTGTAGAAAAATCGAAGTTAACTACTCTTATGGTTACTCATAATATGAAGCAGGCCATTGATTTAGGGAATCGTCTGATCATGATGGATAAGGGACGTATCATCCTGGATGTTTCGGAGAAAGAAAAGGCTAATCTCACCATTGAATCCCTATTAAAGGAATTTGAGCGTTTCAAAGGTGTGGCCAGTGACCGAGTCCTGCTGGGATAAACGAAAGCATAAGGAAAGGTGATGTGGATGGTAACGATCAACGGCCTAACTGAACAAATTTCCCAAATGAAAGCGATCACATCTTCGACGGGGGGAAACGTGATGACGGATGTATATCAGGTTTTGACACCGCAAGGAGAGCTTAGTGTAAAAGGGATTGAAGAAAAAATTGATCCAGCTACGATGGTAAAGATGTATGAGAATATGGTGTTTGTTCGAGCCTTCGATCGCAAATCTGTAATCCTGCAAAGACAGGGACGAATGGGAACGTATGCACCGTTTGAAGGTCAAGAAGCCTCTCAGGTCGGCAGTGCCATGGCATTGACAGCTGGTGATTGGCTATTCCCTACTTACCGGGATCATGCAGCAAGCATTACACATGGACAGTCACTGATGCGGGTGTTTCTTTATTGGATGGGGCATATGGAGGGGTCAATTAGTCCTGAGGGAAAAAATATTATGCCTCCCTGCGTACCCATTGCGACTCAGATGGTTCATGCCGTCGGAACGGCTTGGGCAAGCAAGGTAAAAGGAGAAAAGAAGGTAAGCCTCGCTTATTTTGGGGATGGGGCGACTTCAGAAGGCGACTTTCACGAGGCCTTAAACTTTGCTGGGGTCTATAAAGCTCCTGCCATCTTTTTCTGTCAGAACAATGGATTTGCGATTAGTGTTCCATTTGAACTTCAATCCTCCTCGGCAACCATCGCTCAACGAGCACTCGCTTATGATATTAAAGGAGTCCGCGTAGACGGCAATGATATTTTCGCTGTCTGGCTGACCATGAAAGACGCTATAGAGAGAGCCCACGCAGGAGAAGGTCCAACCCTCATTGAAGCCATGACCTTCCGTTATGGGGCGCACACGACGGCTGATGACCCAAAGAAATATCGAGATCAAGAAAAATTATCCCAAGAATGGCGCAATGAACGTGACCCCATTACGCGCCTTCGAATTTACCTAGAGAAAAGAAACCTATGGAACCAGGAAAAAGAGGAACACTTGCTCAAGCAAACGGATGTAAAAATTGATCAAGCGGTTCAGGAAGCAGAAGAGTATCCGAAGTCCAAACCTGAAGATATGTTCAAGCATGTTTTTGCTGAAACGCCATGGATGATTCAGGAGCAAGAGCAAGAGCTCAAGCGATTTACGGATAAAGGGGGAGACCGTGCATGAGCCGCAAAATAACGATGATTCAAGCCATAACGGAAGCCATGGATCAGAAGCTGGCAGATGACCCAAGAGTGATGCTGCTTGGGGAAGACATTGGCATAAATGGTGGCGTATTTCGGGCGACAGAAGGACTAATCGAGAAATACGGAAAAGAACGTGTGGTGGACACTCCACTTGCAGAAGCCGGCATAATGGGTTCAGCTATTGGGTTGGGACTGAACGGTATGATTCCTGTTGCAGAAGTTCAATTTTTAGCTTTTATTTATCCGGGATTTGAGCAAATCGTCTCTCACGCCGCTAGAATGAGATATCGAACAAGGGGCCAATATCATGTTCCCATGGTTATTCGCACCCCTTTTGGAGCAGGAATCCGCGGCCCAGAGCTACACTCGGAAAGTGTTGAGACCTTTTTTACCCATGTTCCCGGACTGAAAGTGGTTGTACCAAGCACACCTTACGATGCGAAGGGGCTACTGATCTCTGCAATTGAAGATCCGGATCCTGTCATGTTCCTGGAGCCGACGAAGCTTTACCGCGCCTTTAAAGAAGACGTGCCAGAAGAGATGTACCGTATTCCGATTGGTAAAGCGAATGTTCTGCAGGAAGGGTATGATCTATCCATTTTCGCATGGGGAGCGATGGTACGAGTGGCGCTAAATGCAGCAAAGCAAATAGATCGTGAAAAAGGCTGGAAGTGTGAAGTCATCGATTTGCGCTCCCTCTATCCACTCGATCGGGAAACGATTATTTCGTCCGTAAAGAAAACTGGAAGAGCACTGGTCGTTCAAGAAGCCCATAAGACTCTAGGGGTGGCTTCTGAAATCATTTCCTTAATCAATGATGAGGCACTGATGTATCTGAAATCTCCAATCAAGCGAGTGACAGGTTTCGATGTTCCGGTTCCTCAATTTTCTATCGAAGACGACTATATGCCGACAGAAGCTAGAGTAAAACACGGCATAGAAGAAACGATTGTTTATTAGAATGGTTTAGTTAGAGGAGGAGAATCAATCGAAATGCTAGAATTTAAGCTGCCCGATGTCGGTGAAGGTATGCATGAAGGGGAAATCTCTAAATGGCTAGTGAAAGAAGGGGATCAGGTTAAACAAGACCAGCCATTAGTTGAGGTCCAAACGGATAAAGTGAATGCAGAATTAACTTCCCCGGTAAGCGGGGTAATCAAAAAGCTCTTGTTTGCGGAAGGTGAAACGGCCCACGTGGGCCAAACCTTGGTTGTCATAGACGATGGTTCAGCCATAGAGGTAGCAGCTGCCACGGCAATCTCTGATCCGCCGCAGACTAAAGTATCGGCACCCATTCAAAAAGGCTTGTTCGATCGAGCGCTCGCTTCTCCCTATATTAGAAAACTTGCTCGTGAATGGAAAATTGATATTGAGAAGGTGCTGGGGACTGGAACTGCGGGTCGGGTAACGGAAGAGGATTTACGAGCATTTTTAGCCAAAGAGCAAGCTTCGAAAAAAGAACAACCCCCAAAGGAAACGATGCCATCAGCTCCGAAAGCATTCGGGATTGAAGAGAATCTACAAGAAGAACGCATTCCTCTAAAAGGCGTACGCAAGAAAATTGCGGAACACCTGGTGAAGTCCGTTTCTATCATCCCTCATGTCACCCATGTTGATGAATTAGAAATGGATGCACTTAAAGGTCTAAGAGACAAGTGGAAGACTGTGGCTGAAGAACGGGGAGTGAAGCTGACCTTCTTACCTTTCTTTATTAAGGCTCTAGTCGTGGCGTTAAAAGAGTTCAAGACGCTAAATGCCTCCATTAATGATGCTACCCAGGAAATTGTGCTGAAGAACTACTATCATATTGGCATTGCAACTGACACAAAAGACGGATTGATTGTACCCGTTATTAAGAATGCGGATAAAAAGACAATCTTTGAGCTCGCCCAAGAAGTCAGCGTAATGGCTTCACGGGCCAGAGAAGGAAAACTTAGTTTGGAAGAGATTACAGGGGGAACCTTCACGATTAGTAATGTCGGTCCAATCGGAGGTTTGTATGCGACACCGATTATTAATCATCCAGAAGTGGCCATTTTAGGATTACATAAAATGGAGCCGCGGATGGTTGTGCGAGATTGGGAAGGGGTTATCCGCCTGATGATGCATATGTCCCTATCCTTTGACCATCGTCTTATCGATGGGGTGACCGCCGTACGATTTACCAATCGAATCAAGCAACTTCTTGAAAACCCCGATTTACTGATGATGGAGATGGTGTAAATGGTAGTGGGAGAGATCGCAGTAGAAACCGATGTAGTCGTCATTGGCGGGGGGCCTGGCGGATATGCCGCTGCCATCCGCCTAGGCCAATTAGGACAATCTGTTGTATTAATTGAAGAAGATAAGCTAGGCGGCGTTTGCCTCAATCGCGGGTGTATACCATCCAAAGCCTTAATCCATTCGGCCGGAGAATTTCATAAGCTGCCACAGCTAGGGAAGATGGGAATTCGCATGACAACAGAAAACTTTTCCTTTAGGATGAGAGAATGGCAGGAATGGAAAAGCGGGATTGTAACTCAATTAAATAAAGGGATCGAACATCTTTGTAAAGAAAACGGAGTAACCCTTGTTAAAGGAAAAGCAACATTTTTATCCGATGATCGTATTGGGGTAGAGACCGGAGGAGATTTTGAAACCTATAAATTTCAGCATGCCATTATAGCAACAGGATCTCGTCCCTTCATACCTCCAATTATTGAGATAGACCATATTCATATATTGGATTCTAGCTCTATCCTTCAATTGGAACAGGTGCCTGAAAGTCTCTCGATTATTGGGGGTGGATACATCGGGATGGAATTGGGTATGGCCTTTGCCAAGCTGGGCTGCAAAGTTATAATCGTAGAAATGGCAGATCGGATCCTTCCTCAAGTATCTGCAGA
>JBEQAI010000282.1:0-5063 GCA_041640415.1 Ammoniphilus sp.
GGAATCCTGCATTTCGCCGCATGGGCAATCGCCGGAATGTGCAGCAACAGATTCGTGGACCCTCCAAAAGCCGCGTGTAAAACCATGGCATTGTAAATCGCGTCATCGGTTAAGATATCCCGTGTCCTTATTCCTGCTTCTTCCATCTTGATGGCGGCACGAGCCGATTGTCGCGCCATCTCCAGCCAGATGGGCTGTCCCGATGGAGCCAATGCCGAATGTGGCATGGACAGGCCAAGCGCCTCCGCTACCACCTGGGCCGTTGCCGCTGTGCCTAAGAACTGACAGCCTCCACCTGGCGTACCGCAAGCCCGGCAACCCAGATCCGCAGCATCTTGCAAAGAAAGCTCCCCATTGGCATAGCGGGCACCGATCGTCTGGACTTTCCCAGCATCCTCGCCATGGGTCGGAGGCAGCGTCACACCGCCAGGAACGATTATCGTAGGAAGGTCATGCATCGCGGATAAGGCAAGCATCGTCGCCGGCAACCCTTTGTCACACGTGGCCACCCCGATCACGGCTTTTCTCGTGGGAAGCGAGCGGATCAGGCGGCGATACACGATGGCGGCATCGTTGCGATAGGGCAAGGAATCAAACATCCCCGTTGTCCCTTGCGACCTGCCATCGCAAGGATCACTGACAAACCCGGCAAACGGCACGCCTCCCTTTTCTTTGATTTCTTCCGCAGCCGCTCTCATGAGAAGTCCCACTTCCCAATGGCCCGTATGATAGCCTAAAGCAATGGGTGTTCCATCTTCGCCGCGGATTCCGCCCTGTGTGCTCAAAATCAAAAACTGTTTCCCATTCAATTCCGTCGGCTTCCATCCCATGCCCACATTTTGTGTCATGCCAAATAAATCGCCGCTTGGTGCATTCAATAACATGTCAGGCGTTAACGGGAGCGAACCCGTTGGACCAGCTGCATGGGTCTTGATTTCATACAGATCCTCCTGTGCCTCTCCCATAATATAGTGAAGATTGTTACTCATTCTATCGACTCCCCCATTTTTCCTCTATTAAACCGTTACCGATTTAGCCGCTTGGCTCTTCACGGGGTTGTTAAGGACACCGATACCGGAAATTTCAATCTCAACGCGATCCCCATCCTCCAACGTGAATTCGTTGGGAGGAACAATGCAAGTGCCGGTCAGAAGCACCGTCCCATCAAATACATCATTATCACGAATTAAATACGATACGAGTTCCTCAAACCTTCTCTTCAGCTGCCCTGTACTCGCGGAGCCTTCTACAGCTCGCTCGCCATTTCGATAGATTCGGCACGTGATCACGAATTGGTAAGGATCCTCCACCGTTTCCGCCAAGCGGATCGCTGGGCCAATCGAGCAGGAATTCCGCCATATTTTGGCCTGCGGCAAATAAAGTGGGTTTTCGCCTTCAATGTCACGGCAGCTCATATCATTTCCGATCGTGTATCCAACAATCTTGCCGGTACGGCTTATCACCAACCCTAATTCAGGCTCTGGGATCTGCCAAGTTGAATCACTGCGCAAGTAAACATCCTGGTTGGGGCCTACCGTACGCGCGGCTGTCGACTTAAAGAAAATTTCAGGGCGCTCCGCATCATACACCTTGTCATAGAACGTCGTGGCATCCAGTTTTCCTCCAGTTGCCTCGTAATTGCGCGCATCGAGGCTCCGCTCATAAGTCACTCCCGATGCCCATACTTCTTGGGCCTCAATCGGAACAAGCAGGTTCAAATCCGCAAGCACTCCATCAACGGGATTTGACGTTTCTATCACCCCTTCAACGAGAGCAAGTGCAGTCGTCCCTTGATCTTCAGCGTCTTTTAACAATTCCAAAAAATCTCGCTGGGGCAAAGCATAGATCTTCTCCTCATCCGTTAAAGCCGCTAGCGTGGGAACGGAATGTTCATTGGCAAAGCGAATAATTCTCATAGGTAAAGGCCTCCTCTTAAACATGTTTTATATCTTGATTGATGGAAAATAAGGGTAGAAATACTTCTACCCTTAAGTCCCCGGATTATCCTCCCAAACGGGACTAACGGCTAACCGGTTGATTCGTATATTTTTTCAATACATCAAGCAGGCCATCGTTGACTTTGCAGTTCTTGAACGAGAAGGACTGCATGATGCTGTCGATTTTCTCTTCCGATAAATCCTTGAACAATTTGGCATACGCAGGCTGAATCAAGGCGCCGGCATAGACCGTTAAGACCGACTGGGAAAGACAAGCGATATTATAGCTATGAGCAATGTCAGGATCGCCAATGACTTCCTCTAGATGAGCCGCCAGACCCTCAACCGCTCCTCTTGCCTTAAAGCCTGGAAGCCAAATCATCCAGTCATCGGTATTGAGCGCATGCTTCATCTTTATAATAGAAGAAATGCGTTCTAGATACTCTGATTCAGGATCGAGCGTGACCAATCCCATTACGCCGACATCCTTATACGTCCACGTCGTCCAATGGGCGCCGAATTCTTCGAAGATGCCAATCTGATCATCCATGGCCCGCAGGCGATCGGTAATTTCACCCTGAGGTCCGTTGTAAACGGAACCGAACTCCCCTACCCACAGAGGCACATTGTATTTTTCCGCAAATTGGGTTCCTTGGTGCTTTCTGAACTCTTCGATTTGTTTCGCCTTATCCCAATACTTGCCGCTTTCGACACGAGGCGTTTTGGCATCCACGATTCCCGGATAGGAGCCTGGACCGAATCCGGCTGCGGTGTAGTTATGGCTGCTGTAAACGAGGTTATCGGCAAATGGCGCTTCCAGACCTTCAAACAGCTTAGAGTATAAATCCCCTTCGAGGAAAATGATGTGATCAGGATCGATCTTGCGAACGGCATCGACCGCCCGTCTGTAAATGCGGTTCATGCGCTCCCAATCCGGCTTGTAGTTGGCAAAGAACGTATGAGGGTAATCTCCATGCGGGGTATTCACGCATGGTTCATTCATCAGGTTATAGCCGGCAACGACCGATCTTCCTTTATATCGTCTAGCAAATTCCTCCCACAGCGCAACAAAACGGTCTTGGTAATAGCGGTCGTGCCAGAAGAAGCTGTGGCGAATATCGTTATCAGAGTGCCAGTGCGTATTTTGGAATCCTTGGACCGCATGCAAATCCAAGATCACATACAGCCCATGCTTCTCACATAGGTTCATGATCTGATCCAGCCGTTCAAACGCGGTCTCCTTGTACGTGAAGGGATTCTCATCATCCTCAAAATGCCGATAATTTAAAGGCAGGCGAACCGTGTTCGCTCCCCAACTTTTGATAAATTGAATATCGTCTTCCCCAAAGAAATAGTGCTGCATTCTATCAAATAAGAACTCAGCCTTCCCATTCCCTATGATTTCTGCAACGGTATGGCGCAATCCATGCTCGGAGCCCGTATACCCGTTAATGAAATCCTCCATATTCATCCAGCCGCCGATGCATGTCCCTCTTAATTGAATGGGATTTCCAGCTGAATCGGTTATCTTATTCTTAATGACCTTAAGCATATCCATGCTTCTCTTCACCCTTTCCAAGACCAATTTCTCTAGCAAACTATTGATATTATCCTTTTACCGCACCTGCAGATAAGCCTTTCACTACTTTTTCTTGAGCTACAAAATAAGCAATCAATAAAGGAAGAGTAGCTAGCGTCAGAGCCGCCATGATCCCTGGGATATTCACGGAGAATTCGCCATAGAAGGCTCTTAATCCAAGAGGCAGCGTCATCTTCTCTGGACTTGTGGTTAGGACCAAAGCGAAGACGAACTCATTCCAAATGTGGATGAAATTATAGATCACCACGGTTGCCAAAGCCGGGGTCATTAACGGAAGATGGATTTTCCAGAAAATAGCGTAAGGAGAACACCCATCCATCACCGCGGCTTCTTCTAGTTCCTTTGGGATTTCCTGCATAAATTGGGTTAGAATAAAGACCGAGATGGGCAAGCTGAAAGCGATATAGGGACCAATCAAGGCCCATAAGCTGTTATATAGTCCCCAGTTTTTCGTTAAGACATAAATGGGGATCAGCGTGGTATGCACAGGAATCATCATTCCCGCCAAGAAAAGAAAGAACAGCGGGCGATTCAGGCGAAACTTCATGCGAGCCAATGGATAGCTAGCCATCGCTGCCAATAAAACGGTGGCGCCAACGGAAACGATGGAAACAACTAAACTGTTAGAAAAATAGGTATGGAGATTCATGGAAAATACAGCCGTGTAATTTTCCAAGGTAAAAGAACTCCACAGCGACGAAGGGCTTTCAAAAAACTCCTGTTGAGTTTTTAACGATGTGGCAATCATATACACGAACGGATATCCGGTAAATACCAAGATAATTAAAGCTAGAATATAGAGTGGACTTTTCTTCAACGTGGCATTCATTATGCTTCACCCCTTTTTTTCCGGTAGTTATCAACAGAAAGGAAAACGACCGTAATTACGAAAGCGATAGCAAACATGGAGAAAGAGATCGCACTGGCATATCCCATATTGAATTGGGCAAATGCTTGTTTGTACATGTATGTCGCCATGAGCTCCGTTGAACTGTCTGGACCACCGCCGGTCATGACAAAAATCAAGTCAAAATATTTTAAAGAACCAATGATCGCAAGAATGGACGACGTAATGATCGTCGGTCTCAACATCGGCAAGGTAATATGCCAGAATTTTCTCCATCCGTTTGCTCCATCAATGCTCGCCGCTTCATAAATATCCTCCGGAATCCCTACAATGGCCGCCCGAAACAGAATCATATAGAATGGCGTAAACTGCCAGCAAACAGTACCGACAACCGCCCAGAACGCTGTTTCTTTTTCTCCAAGCCATCCAGCCTGCCAGGCTTCCAGACCCACGAGACCTAAACCTTGGTTAACAATCCCAAAAGAAGGATCATAGATGAAGGTCCATAGAATCCCAATCGCAACCGTTGACATGAGTAAAGGCAAGAAATACACCGTTCTGAACAGCCTGATCCCTCTAATCGGCGCAAACAATAAAAGTGCCAGAATCAAACCAAGTGGCAGCTGGGTCAAAATCGAAGCGAGGGTTAGCAATAAATTGTTCTTAAGAGATTGCAGAA
>JBEQAI010000283.1:0-5055 GCA_041640415.1 Ammoniphilus sp.
TGCCGCCATATGGATCCTGCGTCCACCCCAACCCGGGAGCTACGACGTCACCATGGGCGTTGAGCGCAATTTCCGGGCCGCTTCCATTTCCGAAAGTAGTACTGGACACGACGTTTGCCACGCGAATCATGCCATTCGCTTGAACTTCCTCCTTCTCCACTTCAATAAAATCCACATGCCCAAAGTCATACCCATTCAGCCGCTTCTGAATAAAGCTTGCAATCTCGTAGCAATCTCCCGGCGGATTGTCTGAAGGGATCGAAACTAACTCTTGAAGAAATCCAATCATGGACTCCCGATTTTCTTCAACCCATTGTAATATCTGCTGTTTGTCTTGATTCATGGCATATTAGCCCCTCTCTAGTTTTGAATTTGTTTCTAATTAAGAAACGATGTTTCTGTTTTTTGAAAGAAGTTAACCTTAAACAACTATTACAACAACTTTTGTATCAGTGATATATTTCTAATATACCACTGATATGCTTCTTTGTAAATATCTTAATCGAAAAAAAGGGAACTGTCTGACTTATTATAAAAAGGCTTTATTTTCTAAGTAATTTTCCAATTGGTTGTCCAGTAATCCCTAGATTTTGGTCAAAGACCAATTGTCCGCGAACAAACGTCTTCGTCACTCGACAGTCTATCCTTCTACCAATGTAAGGACTGTGCTTATGGCGGTAATAGAGATCCTCTGCCTTAACTGTGTAAGATTGAGCGGGGTCCACTAGAATGATATCGGCATCTTTACATAGTGCAATTTCCCCTTTATCTTGGAAATTAAAACGTTCTGCCGGTTTCGTGGCGATCATCCGGACAAAGTCCGTAACTGGTAAATGGCGCTTTTTCACCGCTAAATCAAACATCAAGTCCACGTTATTTTGACATCCTGTAATCCCTCCCCATACCTCGAAAATATTATGATCATCGCTCATCTTCATCTCTAAAGGGCATGGGGAATGGTCCGACGTAAGCATATCAATTTTCCCTTGCTTTAGCATATCCCATAACTTTTCTTGTTCCTTTTCATCCCTCAAAGGAGGTGCGCATTTGGCAGTGGGTCCGATTTCTTCAAACTGGCTGACGGTCATGGAAAAATAATGGGGGCACGACTCGAGCGTAACATCTTGTCCTTCATTCCGTGCTTTTATGATTTCTTCAACAGCTGCAGCACTGCTAATATGCACAAAGTGCAGCTTGCATCCCGTTTCCCTGGCAAAATACAGGGCACGTTTAACCGCCTCTACTTCAGCAACGACAGGACGGGATTCGCAATAATCCGTTGCCGTGAACTTCCCTTGTCTAACTTTTTCTTCTGCCAATCGATCTGTAATCTGGGCATTCTCAGCATGAATCAATAACACATGCCCCAATTCCGCAAGCTTCTTCATCCCCGCATAGAGCGTATAATCATCCACATTTCTAAAGTCATCTGGAATATCGCTGCCGCACGAAGACATGAAACACTTAAAACCTACGACTCCACCTTCCGATAGTTCCTGCAAATGATCCAGGTTACCGGGCATCAGACCGCCGTAAAGGGCATAGTCTACAAAGTTCTTTCCTTCCGCTGCACTTATTTTTAATGCTAAAGCTTCTTTGTTCACTGTTGCTGGAAGCGCATTCAGCGGCATGTCCACGTAGGTCGTGGTTCCACCGGCTGCCAATGCTTTCGTTCCCGTTTCGAAGCCCTCCCACTCAGTACGGCCCGGCTCGCAGATGTGCACGTGTACATCAATCATACCTGGCATAACATATTGGCCCGTTGCATCTACTTTCTCTACGGCATCAGCTGCATCAATATGGTCGGCAATGGCGACGATTTTTCCATTTTTGACGGCAACATCCGCTTTTTTTACATCGTGACGGAAAACAACATTTCCACCTTGAATAACTAAATCAAACCTCATGTACAATTCCTCCTCAATTTTTGTATTATTCCATCGGTATATCAGAGATATATTTTAAATATACCATCTTTCTTATTGTCCGTACAGGGGGTTTTATTTATAAAATGAAAGCCTTTGCAAGTGTGCAAAGGCTTTTTGTCTATCCTACTGTCGACTTAGAAAGGGCCCCACTGAATTGCTTGTGCAATAAGCAAGAAGACTGCTCCTACTGCAAGCCAAGCCGCTAGGAGCGGAACCATAAATTTAAGCCACTTCGTATAGGGCACGCCAGCTATAGCTAAGGTTGCCATAAAATAACCAGAGGTAGGAAAAAAAACATTGGAAAGACCATCACCTAATTGGAAAGCCAATATCGAAGTCTGTCTAGTAACACCTACCAAATCTGCTAAGGGAGCCATAATCGGCATGGTGATTACGGCCTGCCCGCTTCCTGATGGAACAAAGAAATTGAATAAAGTTTGAACCAAAAGCATACCCAGCACGGTTATTGAGCTCGGAAAATCACTTACTAGTGCTGCCAGATGAAAGACAATTGTATCCATAATTTTCCCCTCAACCATGACTACCGATATCGCACGGGCAACTCCAATAATGATGGCTCCCATCAACACATCCCTAAAGCCCTCATTAAAGCCATTGCAGATCTCTTCCGTTTTCATTCCAGCCAGAAATCCGCAGATCACGCCCATCGCTATGAATATTCCCGCCAGTTCAACCATTCCCCATTTTAATTGGAGAACCCCGTACACCAAAAGGAAGAAAAAGAGACCTGCTGCAATTCCTGCCAAGACTTGTCTGGTGCTGGCTTTCTCGATCTTCGTCTGTCCCTTCGACAGTAACTCTAATCTTTTTATTTTATCTTCTTCATACATTAGACTTAATTCAGGTCTATTCTTTACTCGGGTTGCATACCTCATCAGATAGGCGGAGCCTACAATAAGTATAGCGACTAATACCATGGCCCTATATTCAATTCCTGAAAACAACGGCAACTCAGCAATCATCTGGGCTGTTCCGACTGTAAAAGGGTTGGTCAGCGCTGCGGTAAAACCTGCTGCAGTTGAACAAAGGGCTATCGCAGTGGCTGTGATTGTATCATACCCCAGCCTTAACAGGAGCGGCAAAATAACTGGAACGTAAACCATAGCCAATTCAGGCGTTCCAATAAAACTAGCTATGATGGCAAAAACCGTCATAAGAACAGGAATGATGAGTATGGTCCTCTTGGAGAAACTGCTTGCTAGCTTTCCTACTCCCAATTCGATGATACCTGTTCTCTTCAAAACGGCGAAGGCGCCACCCACGATAAACGTGAAAAATACGACCGGTGCAGCATCTATTAACCCTTTCGGAATCGAGGAAAGTAAAGTAACGACGGTAATCGGGGATTGCTCAATAACCTGATAGGAATCCGGAACAACAACCTTTCTGCCTCCAGGCCCTTCAACTCTCTCATATTGGCCTGCAGGGACAATATAACTTGCCACAGCGACAGTTAGGATAAAACAAACCAAGATCACATAAATATGAGGGATCCTAAAGCGGCTTTCTTTGGGCTGCAACTCCATTTCCAGGCTTTTTTCGAGCTTTGCTTGGCTTAAATTATCCATATTTGTCCCCCTTATATTATCCTACAGCTGCAAGATTTAGCAGAAAATAAAGCTACTTAAACTCTTTCTTTTATGCTATTATCCTTTAATAGGACAATTAAAACTCAAATCGAAAAAATGTGGCCATACGTTTTTTGTAGATTGAGGTTTAATTGTCCCATTTTTCAATTGACCTTCTCCTGTGAGTTGCCCTGCATTTCGATCTGTTTTTCTCACCTCCACCACTAAGGAAGTAGATGTATACAGCAACGATACCGGTTGTTCAATCACCTCCTTTCATTTTTTCGTTCAAACGTTCGATTAAAAATCAAAAAGCTGTTAGCGTTCACAAAAACCATAACCGCCATGATGTATTACTGATATATCTTTAATATACTATAACTATATTTGGTTGTAAATTTAAATTCAGAATTCTTTAGAAAGTCCACCGGCAGACAAGAATTAAAATAGGCTGCCGGCTTGTAGACATTATGTTAATCTACGATTAGATTTTCTTTTCGAGGATTTCTATTTTGCTGCGTAGTCATTCGCAGCATAACATCCAACAGAACAGCTGTTCCTGCCTGAATATCCTCAGGTGCTGCATATTCATCCGGGTGGTGACTTAACCCCTCCCGGCATTTGACAAAAATCATGCCAATATCCGTTATGGATGCGATTGCCATGGCGTCATGCCCGGCTCCGCTGACGAGTCTTACTGGGCTCATCCCGTGATCTTGCAATGCCAGTTCAATCGTTTGGATCAACGCTTCCGAACAAGCGATAGCAGGTGATTCCAAAATTAATCGTGAACTGAAAGTCAAGCCCCGGCGCAAAGCGATCCACTTACACTCATCGAAGATCTCACGCAACGCGGAATGTTTACGCTGTTCATCGGGGGACCTAATATCTAGCGTACCTTCAACTACTCCTGGAATAACATTGCTCGCTCCAGGCTGTACGCTGATTTTCCCCACAGTGGCCACCAAGGAATCATACTGACCTGCAATTCGCTCTACCGCTTGGATCATTTCAGCAGCGCCAACCAGCGCATCCTTGCGCATGCCTACAGGTACAGTCCCGGCATGTCCTGCTTTGCCTTCCACCCGAAACTCATAGCGTGACTGTCCGGCGATTCCGCTCACTGCACAGCAGGCTTGGTTCATTTCTTCAAGTACAGGGCCTTGTTCAATGTGCAGCTCCAGATAGCCTAACAAGTCATCAGGATCGCGGGCAGCCAATCGAAACGAGGAAGGGTCCAATCCGACCCCCGCCATGGCATAAGCTAAGGTGATTCCACTTTTATCCTTAACATCCAGATCCTCTTCTTTCAGCAAACCGGAGATGGCTCTGCTTCCCAGTAGAGTTGTGTGAAAACGGGTTCCTTCTTCATCGCAAAAGCCGATGACTTCTATAGGATGCTTTGGGCGCACCCCATTTTCATGAAGCGTTTGAATGGCCTCAATTCCAGAAATGACTCCCAGCATCCCGTCATACTTTCCTCCCTGGGTCACGGTATCCAAGTGGGATCCTACTAAGAGGACGGACGACTCCGGATC
>JBEQAI010000284.1:0-5025 GCA_041640415.1 Ammoniphilus sp.
ACATGCTCTAGCATTGAATCTGAGAAAGATAAGAGCTTCGATTGTGCGGCTGCACCATAGGTGATCATCGCCTGATGGTTAGTCGGATCAATCTGATCGGCCAGCTGATATGCTTTTATTCGGTTCTCTTCGGGTATGACATCAATCAATCGAGTTGGCCGATGATCCCGCTCTAACGTGTCTCCCATCTTCTGTGGCTGAAGGCTTGCAAACGGGTCAGCTAATAAATCATCCATTACATTTGATGGCTTTTTTTCGTTCATTTTACTTTCCCACTTTCGTCCATTATTCGCTTCGCAACGTCCAATTCAAACTGAAGGTGATCCATATCCTTAGAAAGTATTTGGTATAAATCTTTTTCAATCAGTTGGTTGAGTTCATCTAAGGTACGGCGGGTTTCTAACAGTGCCTGCTCCATTTCCGGGTTCCGTCTCGGCTGGGAAGCCAGTAGCACATATTTTTCCGAGAGCTCAAGGGCCGAATCGAGATGTGAGAAGTAAAATGACTCTGCTAAATAAAACCGCTTCGGCTCCTTTTTAGTCATGCTGTGAATCTTTCTTGTCACACGTATCAATTGGATACGTTGAGTAAAAGAAGGGATATGGCGTATGGATAAAAGTGCTTTATTTAATCGAAATATCTTCCGCTTCGCTTCATCTAGATTTTGGGCAATGTAGTTGTATTCCTTCCTTGACAAGCGATGCTTTTTGAGGAAGCGATGCTTACCGTAAATGGCGCTTAATCCATACGCAGCTATTCCTCCACCTAGGGAGATGGCTATCGAGTTCCAGAAGGTTTGTTCATAGGCAAAAAAGCTGATTAGCCATGCAAGGGTCGCAACGGGTACAGCTAGGAATAAGCGAAGAAAAAAAGAAAACATAGAGTTCACATTAATCGACTCCCTATCAGGAAATTCCTATCTTCCTATACGGATCCATCATAGCATAGTTTCATTTCAATTTCTCATCGACAAAATTCAGGGAGTGACAGGCACCCACTCAAAAAGGGATAGGCTTCATAAAGAAGCCTATCCCCCAATGGTTTATCTATTTAGTAAATCTGAGCCTGCTATACCCGGATAGGTCATCTCGTAAGGATCCAAAATGAGGTTAAGCTCTTCCTCGGTTAGGACGTTATGCATCAAACATAGCTCTCGCACAGAAAGTCCGGTTTGGATCGCTTCGCGTGCAATTCTTGCTGCTGTTTCATAGCCTAAGTGGGGATTCAGCGCTGTAATGATTCCTACGCTTCTCTCCACATATTCACGGCATCTTTCTACGTTTGCTTCAATTCCTTCTAAGCAATAGGTTCTAAATACTTTAAAGCCCTGATTCATAATGCTCAGCGATTGTATTAAGTTAAAGAACAAGACCGGCTCCATGACATTAAGCTCGAGCTGTCCAGCTTCTGCTGCTAAGCAAATGGTATGATCATTGCCCATGACTTGGAACGCAATCTGATTGATGACCTCAGCCATGACCGGGTTCACTTTTCCTGGCATGATGGAAGATCCCGGCTGTCTGGCTGGAAGGGTAATCTCCCCTAAGCCTGAACGTGGTCCTGATGCCATCAAGCGCAGATCGTTGGCGATCTTAGACATATTAATCATACATACCTTTAGGGATGCCGAAACCTCTGCATAAACATCCGTATTTTGCGTTGCATCTACCAAGTCCTCAGCCGTAACCAAAGGAAATCCACTCGTTTCGGCAAGCAGCTCTACCACTCGCTGAATATAACGAGGATCGGCGTTTAGCCCTGTACCTACTGCGGTTGCTCCCATATTAACTTCAAACAAGGACTCACGCGTACGTTTAATTCTCTTGATATCGCGCCCCAGAGCTCTGCTAAAAGCCTCAAACTCCTGTCCAAGACGGATGGGCACCGCATCCTGTAAATGGGTACGGCCCATTTTAATCACTGGATCAAATTCCTTTGCCTTCTGCAAAAATGCCGCATGGAGTTCTTCCATCGTCGTAATCAATTGCTGTAGCAAGGACAAGAGAGCAATTCGTACGGCCGTCGGAAATGCATCATTGGTAGATTGAGACATATTAACATGCGTATTGGGGCTTAGCTTGAAATAATCTCCCTTGGCTTCGCCTAGCAATTCAAGCGCCCGGTTGGCAATGACTTCATTGGCATTCATGTTAATCGAAGTCCCGGCTCCTCCCTGAATCGGATCTACGATAAACTGCTCATGCCATTTACCCATAATGATTTCATCAGCTGCCTCCATGATCACTTGTCCCAAACGCGGATTAAGTCTAGAAACTTCAATATTGGCCACAGCCGCAGACTTTTTTACCATGGCAAGTGCCCGAATTAACTCTCCATGTATTCTATAGCCTGTAATTGGGAAGTTCTCTACCGCACGAAGCGTTTGAATTCCATAATAGGCATCGTACGGGACTTCCTTCTCCCCCAAAAAATCTTTCTCTATTCTAACTAAGTCCTTGATCATGGTATTTTCCCCTTTGTAAGTGCTTTCTCTGCTTTTCTATTCTACAATAGATTGCCCGTTTGTGGGAATGACCCAATCAAAATTATATGGTACTTATATGCAATTACGTGCAACCTATACCTAACGATATTCGTCGGAATCTATAACAACAAAATATAACAAGAAGGAGCTTAATTATGAACTATCGCTGGTATCTACCCTTATCCTTCATCATCCTGACCCTAATGATCACACCGTTCCTTTCCGCCTCTGCGACTGAAAAAGTGGAGAAAAACACAATTAGCGTTACCGGAAAAGGGGAAATTCTCATTCAACCCGATGTGGCTTTTATCCGATTAGGCCTTGTAACCCATGGAAATACCGCTGCAGAAGCCCAGAAGAGTAATGCGGACACTTTTACCCAAATCCAAAAAGCACTAATGGAACAAGGAGTAAAGCCCGAAGACATGAAAACAGCCCAATTCTCCACCTTCCCTAATTATCAATGGGAAAAGGATAAGCAAGTCCTAAAAGGTTACCAAACCCAGCATATTCTATTAGTCACCTATCGCGATATGAACCAGGTAGGGCAACTATTGGATGCAGCCACTAAAGCTGGAGCCAACCAAATTGAAGGCGTTCATTACGGGACAGAAAAACAAGAAGAATACGAAATCCAAGCTCTGCAAAAAGCCATGGACCACGCCCGAAAAAAAGCAGATGCTCTAGCAGCCCAAACTGGCAAGAAAGTCACTGGAGTGCTTCATATCTCTGAACCCGGCACGGCCAGCCCAGTTCTCTTTCGAGGTCAGGAGTTGGCAGAGGCTAAGGCTATGGATACAGCCTCAACGGCAATTTCTCCCGGAGAATTGAAAATCGAAGCACAGGTGCAAGTCGTATACGAGTTCTAAAAATCAAAGGTTAACTAGAAGAGGCTGACCCTAGGGGATCAGCCTTTATTTTATCTAACAGCTCGCATCGTACGGCTTTGAAATAGTTTGTATTTAGCCTTTTCCTTGCAGAAGTGACAGAAGGTTTCTGCATACGTCACTTTCTTAATATGTGGAAAAATGGAAAAGTCTAGCCCCTTTTTAACATGATCTTTGCACGTAAACATGTCCCCTCACTCCTTTGGGTATATTGTATACCAAAATCCTTTTTAGCACAATCAATCCTTGAACAGTTGTATATGGACTTTTCGGCTTTTTCAGTTGTAAGATAAGATTGCAATATATCACATCTTTTGGAAGAAGGGGCTCTTGGTGCTTCGTTCTTATTTTTGGCTATTTTTCTGCGTTTCCCTATGGGGAAGTAACTTTGTTTTCGGCTCCATCCTTGTCCAGGAATTTCCGCCACTATTGCTGGCAGCTTTCCGACTCATTGTAACAACAGTATTTTTGCTAGGATATGCTTTTTTCACTCACCGATTCGTGAAAATAACCATGCAGGAAGTTAAACTACTATTGCTGTTAGGGCTTGTAGGGACTTTGTTTAATCAAGTTGCGTTTTTTAACGGGTTAAAATTGACTGACGCTACAACAGCAGCCCTCATCCTATCGTTAACCCCGATAACGACAGCCTTTCTTTCTTCGATTTTCTTACGCGAGGTGCTCACACGAAAGATGATTCTTGGCTCCTTGGTGGCAGTGATCGGTGTTTTTTTCGTCGTTGGAAAAGGAGGCGGCATTCAGCTTAATGCCGGGGTGATATTCATTTTCCTCGCGATGCTTACCTTCTCCTGCTCGATCATCATTGTCCGAAAATTAACCGAACGCCTTGACCCATTTACTATTACGGTCTATGCCACAGCAACCGGTTCCGTTATGCTCATTCCCGTAGCTTTTCTTTCCGAACCCTTAACCGGGGCAAGTCATCCCTTATGGGCATGGCTTCTCCTGATCGCTTCAGCTATCGTGATGCAGGGCATCTGCGCTCTCATCTGGAACGGCCAATTAAAAAAGGTCGGTGCAGGGAAAGCCTCTATCTTCCTGAACCTTCAGCCTTTTGCCGCCATGGTTTCTGGTTTCTTTCTGCTGGGAACACAGGTTACTGTTTCTCAACTCATAGGCTCAGCTTTGATCATCGGCGGGGTGATTATGGCCACAATCCAAGTTGGAAAGCTCAAATCAGGAAGGATTTCAAAAGCAAGCTGATAAACAAAGGGTGGTCCAAAAGGTCGGTAAAACCGACCCCAGGACCATCCTCTTTGTTTTCCACTCCATTTATTGGATGTATAGGGGTAGCCCCCTTAAGCCTCTCTTTTGAGGCTCTTTTTGGTGTGTGTATCCCACTTGAGGAGATTATGCGCAATGCAAAGTCGACCTAGATCCGTGGTATTTTTGGATAGGCCTCTGAGGGAGAAACGGTTAATTGAATAGGCGGGATAGCACAAAGGGCATCGAGTTGGGTTATAAATATTAGTGGTAGAAAGTCCACTTATCCGAAAAAATTAGAGGAAAAAGAGAAAAATAAGTGGAGAATCGACAACTACAGCTTCAATTCAGGTAGTATATTTGGTTTTTCAGAGCTAATAGTTGGATTTTTTCCACCTACAAAATGAGATCCTACTCTATTTTTAATAA
>JBEQAI010000285.1:0-5024 GCA_041640415.1 Ammoniphilus sp.
GTCAACTCATCGTATATGAGGTCGGAAAAATGAAAAGCCGGATCAAGCCCCAGGTGAAGGGAGGAAGGATCTCCTTTACAGTGGATATCTCAACGGAAGGGAAGTTAAGGGAGGACTGGCTGTTACCTGGAAACGCCTTTGAACAGGAGTTTATTAAGAAAGCCGAAAAGGTAACAGAAAAAGAAATCCTACGTTTAGCTGAGAAGGCTTTAGCTAAAACTCAGAAAGATTTTAAAGTGGATGTGGCCGGTTTCGGAAAAAGGTTGAGCATTCACTATCCTCAGGTGTGGAAGGAAGTGAAGAAGGAATGGGACAACCAATTTAGTAATGTGCCAGTAGAGGTTAAGGTTAACGTGCACATTCAAGAATATGGAACGCGAGGAACGAAGTCGGGTTAGACTGCTATCTGCAGTCTTTTTTTTATGGCGAAGTTTTTGAGGTTTCCAGTTTTTTTCTGTAGGCCTGATTATACAATAAATGAGGTAGCTGGAAACGCTTTTATAAGGAGGAACAAACATGAGCTTGCAAACATTGGACAAAGAGCAGTTGAATGTATTTCAAAGAACACAGCAGGTGATTGGGATTGCGCTTAAAAATATGGGGTATGGACAAGAAATGCAAGACTTGTTAAAGGAGCCCCTACGATTATTGACCGTGCGTATACCAGTTAGGATGGATGATGGCTCGGTCAAGGTTTTTACGGGCTATCGGGCCCAGCATAATGATGCGGTAGGACCTACGAAAGGAGGCATTCGTTTTCACCCAGACGTAACGGAAGAAGAGGTCAAAGCGCTCTCCATCTGGATGAGCATTAAGTGCGGCATTACTGGTCTTCCTTATGGAGGGGGAAAAGGTGGGATCCAGTGCGATCCCCGATCGATGTCGTTTCGGGAATTGGAGCGCTTGAGCCGCGGCTACGTTCGGGCAATCAGTCAGCTTGTTGGACCGACCAAAGATATTCCAGCCCCTGATGTGTTTACCAATTCACAAATCATGGCATGGATGATGGATGAGTACAGTCGCATCCGTGAATTTGATTCGCCGGGCTTTATCACAGGCAAGCCATTGGTCTTGGGGGGATCTGCCGGGAGAGAATCTTCTACCGCTAAAGGCGTGACGATTGTCATGAGAGAGGCAGCCAATATGGCCGGTATCTCTATTGAGGGGGCAAGGGTCATCATTCAGGGATTTGGGAATGCGGGTAGTTTTCTAGCTAAGTTCCTATATGACACGGGAGCGAAAGTGGTGGGCATATCTGATGCCTATGGGGCCCTATATGATGCGGACGGACTGGATATCTACGATCTTCTGGATAAGCGGGATTCTTTTGGCACGGTCACGAATCTCTTTAACAATCGAATCACGAATCATGAGCTGTTAGTTCAGGACTGCGATATTTTAGTACCAGCGGCGATCGAAAATCAGATTACAGAGGAAAATGCCTCCTCGATTAAAGCGAGGATTCTAGTCGAGGCTGCCAATGGTCCTACGACTCTAAAAGCTACAGAAATCTTGACTCAGAGAGGCGTCTTGATTGTCCCTGATGTACTGGCTAGTGCCGGAGGCGTAATTGTATCTTATTTCGAATGGGTACAAAACAACCAGGGCTATTATTGGTCAGAGGAAGAGGTGGAGGAAAAACTGGAAAAAATCTTGATCTCTTCCTTTTCAAATGTCTACCGGACAGCAGAACAAAAAGGAATCGATATGAGGTTGTCCGCTTACATGGTTGGCTTAAGACGGATGGCAGATGCGGTGAAATGGAGAGGGTGGGTCTGATCGATGTAAACAAAGAGGTACTGTAAGCCAGTACCTCTTATGTTTTGTTGTCAATATGACTCCGATTGAACTTGTTTCGCTTCATGATAAAGTACTTGGATAAATTTCTTGGTATTAACTCGGGCAAGAGAGGATGAAGATGGAGAACTTGTCTCTAATTCCGTCATCCTTTTTCTTACGCAGGAGAAATCAAAAAACTTGGAAGCGTAATTTTCAAATTTCCAATTTGAGAAATCAGTAAGGCCGAGGGACGCTAAATGCGTCAGCGATTGGTTGATTGCCCGACGTACCCGTTGTTCTGAGGCTTTAATTTCTTTTTTTAATGCGGTCTCTTCAACTGATGGTCCAAGTCGTTTCTGAGCTAGATCCCAAAAGATCTCTTTTAAGGCAGGAACACCTTGGTTTAACGTCTGAGTCTGCTCATATTGGTGCAAATAATCCAGCATGTCCAGTAGATCTTTACTTCCGCTGTCACCGGCGATCCCCAATTCAGATAAAAGAAACCGGCCTGAAGCCCTGATAGGCTGCTCGGTTGAGGATTTTTGCGGCGCCTCTTGCAGGTGATTGAATTTAAGCACAGTATGGAGTGATTTATGAATGTCCTGGATTGATTTTTCCAATTGAATGCGTTCAATCACTTTTCGAATGATGGTCACTACTTCGACCCTATTGACCGGTTTCGTTATATAGTATTCAATGCCGAGAGAATAGGCTTCACAAACGAGCTCCTTTGATTCCACTTGTGAAATCATGATGATCTTTCCTTTGAATGAAGGTTTGAGTTGACGAACCGTTTCGATTCCGTCTTGATTCGGCATGAGCAAATCGATCAATAGAATATCGATGTTTTTGAAATTCAGCGTCTGCGCATCGAGAGATGAGCCATCTTCGGCTTCTCCTGCTACTTCCCCAAGATCCTCATCCTCGATGATCTGAGCTAGCATCGAGCGAACAGCTTCATCGTCGTCCGTAATATAAAAAACCATCGAGTCACCCCTTTTCCGTTAAATTTATCATCGGCACTTGTATTGAGAAGGTCGTTCCTTTTCCTTCCAGACCATCTTCAACCGCAATGTCACCCTCCAGCTGTTCCACCATTACCTTTGTATAGGATAGTCCGATACCCGTTGAGGGGGTACCAGACAGATCATATTTGGATGTGAATCCCGGCTTGAAAATCAAATGTTTTTGCTTCGGCAAAATCCCTGGGCCATCATCGCTGATTTGAAATTCAACGTATTTATCATTTCGACGAATACGGACTTCGATATTTCCGGTGTTGAAGATGGCTTCTACCGCGTTTGCGACGATATTATTGATGATCGACAGCATGATGAAAGCGTGGTAGGGAGGATGAGTTCCTTTTATCTCATAGGTAAATTGGATGTCTTTACCCAACAGCTGCGCATATTTCTCATTGGTTCGCACGATGATGTCAACGAGTTGATGTATGTCCATATAATCCGTTGTGCTTTCGTTGGATATGAGTTTGGAGAGTCCAGCAAATATCCGCTGGTTATCTTTTTTAATTTCGTGGACTTCCCCGGCGATTTCCAATGCCTCTTTTCGGCATGCCTCAAGCGGTAAGGCACTGTGCTCTTTTTTTAACCGGTTGAGACTTCTGTATAAATCATACGATTTTTTAGTGATGCTTTCCGCATTTTGTAGTGTCTTTTTCAAGTGAATCGATTCCTCAAATAAATTGGATACCAGCATTAGCATGTGTTCATTCTGTTTTCGAATTTGCCTCTCCCTTGATTGGGCTTCATACAGCTTCATCATACTGAAAAAGCTGATCACGATAAAGCTGTGGGAGAACGCGATAAGGATGATCTGATGCAGGTCTTTCAACGTGAGGAGTAGTTGTTCCAACAGGAAGGATTGCGCCAATAGCTCTACAAGGTCAGACAAGATTTCAATGAAAATACCTGCTCCCCCGATGACCAAAGGGTGCCTGTCAAAATGGCTAAGTTTAGTCCAATAAACAAGAACTGAAAAAGTGAAATAGTAGAAAAAACTAGAGTAGTGCGCATGAAATGAGGAAATCCAAACAAAATCCTCATGAGTGAAAAAGTCTAATAAAATTCGAAATCCTACCACCCAGATTCCTGTCAAAAAACCAGGGATTACGGACGGGATTTTTCGAAATAACAACAAAAAAAAGAAAAAGGTGGGGGCTCCAAAGCTGACCCGGAAGGTTTCATTGAATGGATAAAAATTCAATTCGCCAGCCAAGGGAACCGCAAACATCATAAGAACAAGAATATAGATATCTTTTTTCAATATAGGACAGATGTTCAAGAATGTCACTTCCTAATTTTGTTCACAACGATGTTTTTATTTAAACCATGACCGAGACGAAAAGTCAAAAAATTATTTTATGTATTTTTTCTGTTGTTTTTTGTTTCATTCTGTAGTTCAGCCTTAAAATGAGAAAGGATTTGAAAGCGTTTTTAATCAAGAAAAGGTAGGGGTCGATGTGGATGGTTACAGGCGTGATAAAGAATGGATTGGATGAATGGGTGAAGCATTATCGCTCGTTTTCTGCTAGTGGACAATGTGCCACGTATATTCCTGCACTAGGAGAAGCTGATCCCTCTCAATTGGGCATCTGCATCATAGATCCTGATGGAAATACCTTAAGATCAGGGGATTGGAACGTTTCCTTCACGATGCAAAGCATCTCGAAAGTGATCACCTTTATGGCTGCGTGCTCGCATCGCGGTATTCCTTACGTGATGGAACGGGTGGATGTGGAGCCGACGGGGGATGCCTTCAACTCCATTATGCGCCTGGAAATGCATAAGCCGGGCAAGCCTTTTAATCCCATGATCAATGCCGGCGCGATCACTACCGCTTCTCTTCTTCCAGGAGAATCAGCGAAAAAAAAGGCAGATTCGGTGTACGCCTTATTCGAAAGAATGACAGGAAAGCATCCTTCTATCAAGGAGGAAGTATTTCATTCCGAATGGCAAACTGCTCATCGGAACAGAGCCTTAGCTCACTATTTGAAAGAGTCCGGTTATTTGGAAGCAGAGGTGGAGGAAACGTTAGAAGTGTACTTTAAACTCTGCTCATTAGAAGTAACCACAGAAGACATTGCTCTGATAGGACTGATTCTTGCCCGAGATGGATTTCATCCGATTCTGAACGAGCAAATCCTGCCTAAACAAGTGGCTAGGATAACCAAAGCCCTCATGCTGACTTGTGGAATGTACAATGCTTCTGGGAAATTTGCTGCTTTT
>JBEQAI010000286.1:0-5019 GCA_041640415.1 Ammoniphilus sp.
CCTTATGCATCTTCCCAGTGGAGCAAAGAAATATGGTTAGAGCTAGGTCCTTTTCTGTGGAGAGAAGGCTCTCCAATTCTACTAGAAAAGTGGGAGTCAGAAAAAGAGAAAGCTCGAAGAGTTATTACAGGGTTAGAAAAGTCACAATCACCAGAGGCGGATGAGAAGAAGAGAGAAATGAGTCATAGACTAGAGTGGATTGAGGAGGTGCTCCAATGCTTACGAACGGACAAGCGATAATTCAGCTGTTAGAAGAATTTGCACCGAAGCATTTAGCCATGGAGGGAGATAAGATTGGGCTGCAGGTGGGGACCTTAAACAAGGAGATTAAAAAAGTAATGGTCACCCTTGATGTCTTGGAGGAAGTGGTAGACGAAGCTATCCAAGAAGGGGTAGATTTAATTATTGCCCATCATGCGGTGATCTTTCGTCCGCTGAAAAATTTACGCACGGATCTGCCTGCCGGCCGTCTTTATGAAAAGTTGATTAAGCACGATATTGCCGTCTATATCACACATACGAATCTGGATGTAGCACCTGGCGGAATTAATGATTTGATGGCAGATGCGCTTGGGCTTAAAGAGACTGAGCCGATAGAAGTGCTCCATACCGAGCAATTGAAGAAGTTGGTTGTATTTGTTCCTGTTTCCCATCATGATCAAGTTCTAGGAGCGATTGCAGAAGCGGGAGCAGGATGGATTGGAAATTATAGTCATTGTACCTTCAACATGGAGGGAACAGGAACGTTTATGCCGCGAGATGGGGCTGAACCCTTTATTGGAACAGAGGGTAAGCTAGAGAAGGTAGAGGAAGTTCGATTAGAAACTATTATCCCAAGCGACTTGCAAAGCCGTGTCGTCAAAGCGATGCTAAAAGCGCATCCTTACGAGGAGGTAGCCTATGATATCTATCCGCTGGACCAAGCCGGAAAAAGCTATGGATTAGGGAGAGTTGGTAAACTACCGAACCCCGTGAGTCTGAAGGAACTGGCCGAGCAAGTGAAAGATGCATTTCAGGTTAACGGACTGCGTGTAGTTGGTGGGCTAAATCGTCAGGTTAAGAAAGTAGCCGTACTAGGCGGTGACGGTAACAGCTATGTGTCTAAAGCTGCTTTCAAAGGGGCGGATGTGCTGGTAACCGGTGATATTTATTACCATACTGCTCATGATGCTATAGCGTCTGGACTAGCTCTCATTGATCCCGGACATAATGTGGAAAAAATCATGAAAAGGGCTCTACAGGAAATCTTGATGACTAAATTGCAGAAAACCAAGTCCGAAACCCAAGTCATCATTTCCGAAGTCAATACCGATCCTTTTCAATTTTTGTAAAGGGAGGGAAAGTATCACATGGATAGAAAAGAAGCCACGACCTTTCTACTTCAAAAATTAAATCAGGAACTCCAATCGGAAGCATGGTCCGTAACAGAAAAGGAAGATCAGATACAGGTTGTGCACAGGTCCCTGGAAGGAGTGGGTTTCCATCTATCCATCAGCTCTGTTCTAACCAAGATGGAGCAAGGGGAAGAGGAAGCTCATCTAATAGAAGCCGTACGAAAGATGAAAGAAATGGCCTATGCAAGCACTCAGGCTAAGCAGTTAAAAGGATACGAGGAACAGATCTATCCTATTATCCGGAGTGCTTCATTCCCGCGCGAAAAACAAGGCGTCCGGTTACTAAATCGCGAACACACGGCTGAATCCCATATTTTTTATGCCCTTGATTTGGGAAAGACTTATGTGGTCATTGATCGCAAGATGGTAGATGAGTCCGGTTATAGGGACGAGGAGATTCATCAGATGGCCATAAATAATGTGAAAAAATTGGATACTTCGTATAAGCAAGATGAAGTGGCGGGAAATCGTTTTTACTTTTTTTCTCAGCGGGACGGCTATGCAGCCAGCCGGATCTTAAACGATGAACTGCTGGCGTTCATGAGAAGGAAAATGACGAAGGATATGGGAATAGCGATCCCGCACCAAGATGTGTTAATTATGGCCGATATTCAGAATGAGACAGGCTACAAGGTATTGTCCAGGCTAAACATGGACTTCTGCATGAAGGGGGATATTCCCATTTCTCCATTGCCTTTCCTTTACACGAACAATGAGCTAGAACCAATCATGGTAATGGCTGCTCCAGGGGCCGCCCCTTCGATCGTGAGAAAAAAGGGAGACTAGAGATGACAAGTTCCGGCCGCACCCTCCTCATGGGAGGTGAAGTGTACTATGAATATCATCGGTCTTTCTCATCAGCTCCATCCTATACCTTTGTGCTCATTCATGGCTTCCTAGCGTGCACGTACACTTTTAGAAAGCTCATTCCCTTCTTGCAAAAAGACTATGACGTATATGCTCTCGATCTACCAGGCTTCGGTCTAAGTGAAAAAGGTTCTAGGTTTCGATATTCCTATCGGAATTATGCCCTCCTTGTGACAGAGTTTATTTCGACAATGGATCTGCAGAAAGTGATTCTTCTCGGTCACTCCATGGGAGGCCAGATCACGCTTCACGTGGGACTACAGGATTCGCCTTCAAGTGTAAGAGGAATGATTCTTGTCGGGTCTTCTGGTTATTTAAATAAAGCCCATCCCTTAGCGAGGGCAGCGACCTATCTTCCTCTATCGAGGCTATGGGTAAAGTGGTGGATCACTCGATACAAAGTAAAGGATGTTTTGCACACGACTTTTTATAATCCTTCCTTCATTGATGAAGAAATGATAGAAGTCTATTCGAAGCCGGTCCGAGATGAGAAATTCTGTGATACCTTAATCGGGTTACTTCGCTACCGTGAAGGCGATCTAGGCCAAGAAGATTTAGGTAGAATTAGACTGCCATGCTTGATAATCTGGGGAGAAGAGGATCGGATCGTTCCCTTGCGAAAGGGAATTCGATTAAGGCAAGATCTCCCTCAATCTACCCTTGTCAGTCTTCCTGATGCCGGTCATCAGGTTATCGAGGAAAAGACAAGGGAGGTATACTCAGCTATAGAAGATTGGATGAGGAACATGAATTTGATATCCAAGGAGGAAAACTAAATGTCCATATTGTTTTCAACGTATCCATCTTGAACAAGCTGTCGCAAAGCCAAGTCTTGGCTTGACGAACATGGTGTAGCTTATGAAGAGCGCCGATATATGAAAGACACATATTCTGTTGAAGAACTGAAGGAAATAACAGCTAAAATTCCATTAGACGAGATCTTAAACAAAAAAGGGGTCGTTTATAAGGAGCGCAGGTCTGAGCTTGAGGGATTAACTCCTGATCAACTATTAGAAGAGATGTCGAAGGATCCGAAATTAATCCGGCGACCTATCGTGATAAAAGATAATCAAGTCATTGTAGGGTATGATGAAAAAGCATATGAGAAAATTTTGGCATAAGGCAAGGGCCCTCTAGTAATGAGAGGGCTCTTTTTAGCAGTTTATACTCGTAAGTTCCAGTAATAGACTGGTCCGGTCCCTCTTTCTTCTTATTTCGTTTCCAAGTTTTAGTCGAACGAGGACTAATCCTCAGCTTTTTTGAATATGCTATAGTGTAGGATCATCATTCTAATAAACAAGGAGGTCATTGATAATGCCTGATTGTTGTGTGTTTTGTGGTGCTGAGTTATCTCTTATGGAGAGAAACAGAAGCGAATGTTGGGAATGTCAGGATAAAATATCGGTGACCTACTCTGACGATATCTTAGGTGATCTGGAATTCGAGGTTGAATAAGAGAAACTCAGCAAAAGAGACTCCTGTGTCGATCAGGAGTCTCTTTTATTTCTTAGGTCAAGTTTTGTTCAAGGAAGTTGATCGTTACCGATAAAGCTTCTTCAAGAAAAGATGTCGTTCCCTGAAAAGGGTGTACAGCACCAAAAGTGTGATTCCCGCCTTCAATGATGACAAGCTGTGAGTGGGGTGCCGCGGCTTTCAACTTTTGGGCTCCTTCAACTAAACGAGGGACATCCCTGTCCCCTTGGACCACCAATATCGGTTGGATGTAGGTGCGAATGCGGTCTGTGATATTAAATCGTTGATGATGAAGAGCCATATCTTCCAGAACGATGGACCGGATAGGCATATCTTGCTTGGTACGAGCGTTAGTTATGTAGCCAACGCCTTTCTCGCGTACTTCTTTCTTAAGCTGATCGTCAAATAAATCGACGTTAGCAATTCCATTCCAAGTTGCTACGCAAGATATTTCAGGGTGATCAGCTGCAAAGATAAGGCTGTTTCCACCTCCACGGCTATGGCCAAGTAAAGCGATCTTGTTCGAATTGCTTTCTTCTGCAAAGGGGAGGTCCTTATTCTTGATATGATTCGTTAAAGCCAAAAGATCGGCTTGTTCTCTTGAGTATGTGTTTACTGCAAATTTCTCCAGTTCATCAAAATCTGTTTGGCCTACGCCGTTGCAAGAAAAGTTGAAGCGCACGACGTAGTATCCTTGATGGGCCAGTCGATCGGCAATATATGGGAAAAATCCCCAATCTTTAAAACCCTTGAAACCATGACATAGCACGAGAGTGGGTTTCTTTTGTTTATTCACCACAGTGTGAACGTTACCCCGCAGCCAAAGGTCATCGCCAAGTGAAATTTTGAAATCGGATGTCTGTATAGGTTCCGTCATGTATATCTCCTCCTTGTTTTACCAATATTATATCATGTAGAGGCCAAACTTGATTTTGCAAAAATCACATGTTATACTATTACTACATTTTGATCCTCAGTAGCTCAATGGTGGAGCAACCGGCTGTTAACCGGTAGGCTGGCGGTTCGAGTCCGTCCTGAGGAGCCACCTAATGATCGCGGGGTGGAGCAGCACGGTAGCTCGTCGGGCTCATAACCCGAAGGTCGCAGGTTCAAATCCTGTCCCCGCAACCAATTTGCCAACTACGTCGAATGAGCATCTTGCTCACAAGAAATTGTAGTCCTTTAGGGCAACCAATAGTGTAACATCGGGACGTGGCGCAGACTGGTAGCGCGCACCCTTGGGGTGGGTGAGGTCGCAGGTTCAAATCCTGTCGTTCCGACCATT
>JBEQAI010000287.1:0-5015 GCA_041640415.1 Ammoniphilus sp.
AGGCGCCCTAATTCCCTTTGCTGAAGTAGGGGTTGTCCTGCTGCTCCTTTACTCTCATACTTTTGTTTACGGCATTGTTCTCCTTTCTATATTATTCCTTTCAATTGGCTACGCGGTTCTTTCTCTCATGAAGTCTAATCGAAGACTTAGCTGCGGATGCTATGGAAAACTGCTAGATGCAGAGGCGGATCTTTTTACACTGGGCAAAATCGCTTATCTATTATTGGTGGCCATTATGCTTGTTTGGACCTGGCCCGACTTGGATGCCACTTCTGCTGACTTTTCTTATCCCCTTCTCGCAGGACTTTGTCTTACCATGCTATTATTCATGGCTCAAAAGGTATGGTCTTTTTACCGGAGGTTCATGGAACAACATAGTCAACTTGAGTAAAGGAGTTCTAGGATAGATGGAGACATTTGTATTTTATTCCGTTATTCTGCTTTGGGCCTTTCAGTTCTTCTTTTTGTTTTGCTTATTTCTTTGTTTTCGGCAATTCGGTTTGCTTTTTCTTCAGACAGGGGAGGGCGTATCTAGAGATGGAATCGCTATGGGAAAAGGAATCCCCATTTTTCAAGGTGAATCATTAAAGTCAGGTCGCAATCTAGGAACAAAAGAGGTGATAGGTCAAGAGGCCGTTATCGCCTTTGTTTCCCCAGATTGTAAACCTTGCCTCGAGTTGCTTCCCGACTGGAATGAGGCGGTCGATCTGTACCAGGATCAGTTCCGATTTGTACTGTTTGTTCAGGGGGATCCTGCTGAAGCTAAGAAAATGATAGAAGGCAACAGTTTGAAAGGGGAAGTTGTAGCGGACCCGGATCAGCAGATTCTGCGTCGTTTTCAAGTTCGGGTCACTCCCTTTGGTTTTGCTTTAGACGAGAATGGTGTAGTTAAGGAAAAGGGGTTATGTGGGGGCCATCCTCATCTTCATCGATTGATTGCTTCTCTGAAAGAAGTCTCTCAAATAGAAGCTTCGTTATCGCAATCGTTCAATAAGGAGTAGAGGTAAATATGATGCACACGCTCGATCTTGTCAGCAGAAGGTTCTCCGAACAGGCGGCAAGGTTCTTTAGGGGAAAGGATTTTCTCCATACCGTCATGAACGACATTTTTCATGGGGCTATGGCTTTTTCCAGACATCCCTTGGGAGGGAGCTTCAGGTCCCCTCAATGGTGTGAAGCGGTCCTCAATGAAGGACGCTGTCTTCTTCCGAATGGTCGTTATTGTAACTCATCCTGCATGGGTGCAATAGGGTTGGAGACCCCCTGTCCCCCCGGATATCAGCCCTCGCTTGCTTGGGGATTTCCAATTACGGGGTGTTGGTGCGATACGGTAGCAGGCCGAGGTACGGTTTGTTGTGACTGTACTCCAATAGGCAATTCACCCTATAGCAGAAGCGCAGCGGATTGTGGATGCGTACATTTTTATACGTAGGGTGGTGGGTGAACATCATTGCAATTCTTTTGTTGGCTTTTGTCGCTGGGGCAACAAAAATACGGACGGCCTGAGGAGTGAACGCGACCTTATCGGTCCAGCCCCTTGGCAAGGGGATTGCGTGGAAGGATTTTGCGGCTCGCTCTGCCGTTTATGGCCTTGCCTCTATGGCCTCCGGTGCCCTGTTCGGATTTTTCTTTACCATCTTCATTTATCTTTCTTCATTTTGGATTCCTCTAGATTGGAAGAGGGGGATTCTGATTTGTTTTTCCGCACTCTATTTGTTAAGGGAACTAGGATGGATCTCACTGCCCATTCCTCAGTGTCGCTGGCAAATTCCGACCTCCTGGGTACAGCATACCCCACTGCGGAATATGTTGGTTTGGGGAAGTGTATTGGGGCCGGGGGTATTTACGTATAATCCGCATATTACTTTTTATATTTTATATCTGTACACCGGATTCTTTTTCTCCCCTCCTATGGGGTTAATAGGTGGAGCCGTTTATGGGCTAAGCCGATGTGTGTTAAGTATCATCTGTGCTGCAAGAAGTACTCCTGTTTGGTCTCAGGGAGAAAGGTGGATCTGCCAGATTAATTCGTTAACGCTGGTTATGTTTATGGTTTATGTTGGTTTAGTTATGGAGTTTCATTGATACTCAAGTGGGGAATTCCCATCTTAGTCCCACCTTAATCGAAAGGCATTTACGTTCGACCTCCTCAAATTACCACACCAAGTAAAGTGGACTTTAGTTTTTGCAATATTTAGAGGACGGAGCCCATATCATGATTCACAACGGCTGGATGGAACACTCTCCGCAGGCAAGCGATAGAGATGAGTTAATAAAGGGTTAGACAAAATATCTTAGCTTCGGAGCAGTCAACATGGCTGCTCCTATTAACCGTACGATCTGGTAATGGCGGGTAAGTGGTAGCATTAGCCACTTAGGTTCTAGAAATAAAAGGATAACCATCTTATAATATGGTTATGTAGGTTCACCATCAGGAGGAAGGGTACAAGTATGAAGGATTATTTTGTCACCATTAGAGCTGAAACGGATATTTATATAGCCCTTCATTATACTAGATTAATTTTAAATCAACTTTCATTTTCTGACATGGACAAACAGAAAGTGATTGTTACGGTTTCGGAACTTACGAGAAATATACTAGACCATGCCAATGCCAAAGGGAGTTTTACGGCTGAGTTAATTGAAGATAGAGGAATAAAAATAACGGTTCAAGATCAAGGAAGAGGAATGGACCATGCAGACAAGCCGATAAATTGCAAAGAGATGTCTAACCGTCGTGGCTTGGGTCTGGGGCTGGCAGGAGCGCAAAGAATGATGGATGAATTTACAATACAGTCCTCAGAAGGAGGTACAACCATTGTCTGTACCAAATGGAAGGGAATACAAAAGTAATACACATAAAGCAAACGAAACCGACTTAACCATAGACCGTCTTGCTTCTATTGGACAAATTGCTGCCGGCATTGCACATGAAGTAAAAAACCCTTTAACGGCGGTGAAAGGATTTCTTCAGTTGCTAAAAGAGGAGAAATCCCATAGTTACCTCGATATGGCCTATTCCGAATTAGAAAATGCTCTTTCCACGTTACAAAATTTACTTCACGTGTCCAAGCCTGATTTAGAAGATGAACCTATTGCAGCTATCAATCTTTGTTCCGAATTGGAAGCATTGCTCTATCTCTTTCAAGAGAAGTCTTATGATGTTAAAATTGAAACGTTTTTTTCAAACACCCATGAGAAAATATACGGAAAAAGGAATCAACTGAAAAAGGCTTTTTTTAACCTCCTAAAGAATGCTTTTGAGGCCGTACAAGACCGGGGAACGATTACAATCAAACATTATACATCCGACAATGGATTAATCGTTAGTATATCGGACACTGGAATAGGGATTCCCAAGGAAAAGATCCGGTTGCTGGGAACCCCATTTTTCACATCCAAAATAGAAGGTACCGGAATGGGGTTGACCCAAGTGTTTTCCACCATCTATGAACATGATGGAAAAATCCATGTGAACAGCGAGGTAGGGAAAGGAACCTGTTTTATCATCCATTTTCCGCTACTAGAATCTGCAAAAATAGGAGTGATAAAGTTGGATTTGAAGTATATGGAGAAGCAAAGCTTTTCTGATTTCTATATGCAAAATAAAGATAAATTTGATGAATTACTCATGTTCCAAGGGAAAGATTTATTCGCCAGCATAAAAGATTCAGCAGAGGTTGATGAAGAATTTCTCCTTCGATCGTCCCATAGGATGGTCAAGTTGCTCAATGAGTCGGATGAACACGGCTTAATTTTACAAGCAAAAGAAGAAGGCCGAAATTGGGCTAGATATGATTTGAATATCATCCTTATCCTTGAATGGTTCCAAACGCTGCGGAAAATCTATTGGGACTTTCTTTATAACTATAACGAGCATATCGAGATAAGCAAACTGGAGATTTTTCAATTAGAAAGAAGAGTGAATTACACTCTTGATTCTTATTTGAAGCATTTTTCTGCAAGCTTTATGGAATTTAAAAATGAGCTGTTGCGTTCCCAACAAAGTGTCATTGAGGACCTCACCGTTCCGGTTATCCCCTTGTCCAACTCAATGGCCATACTTCCCATTATTGGTACAGTGGATACGTTACGCGCAAAGAAAATTCAAGAAAATGTTTTGCTGCAAATCTATCAGCTTAAATTAAAGCATATCATCATTGATCTCTCGGGCGTCGCTTATATGGACACCGCCGTTGTCGGTCACTTATTTAAGATTGTAAACGGGATAAGTATTCAAGGCTGTAAAGCGATCATCACTGGTATTCGCCCCGAAATAACGAACACCATGGTGGAGTTAGGGATAGCCCTACATGAAAAAGTGGAAACCAGAGGAACACTGCAACAAGCTTTAGAAGAATATAACCAGGTAACCCGAACTTAAAGTGTTTTCATAATCTAAACCGACTCCATGTGTGGAGTCGGTTTTTGTTATTAGAAATCTATATAATTGATGGAAGGATTACCATGGATTCTATTGGGTTACACTAATTCAAAACGTTGGATGGACGGATGAGAATGAGTGAAGAACTAACAGAACTTGTAGATAAAGCCTATGCAGACATAGCCAGAGTCAACATTGAGTTTTTCCCGATATGGAAAGAACATTTCTTTTTAAAGCCGTTCTGGTGGATAAGCCTTGCCTTGACCCTATTTCCATGGGCCTTCTGGCTTTTCTTTCGGAAGAAAGAAAGCACAAGCCGATTATTGTTCGCTGGCTTCTTTGTTATGCTGATATCTTCTTACTTTGATTTTTTGGGGATTAGTTATGGACTCTGGGATTACCATGCTAAAATTGCACCTCACTTTCCGACTTTCATCCCTTGGGATTTATCCTTAATGCCTGTAACCATCATGATCTTTATTCAGCTTAAACCTGCCGTTTCACCTATTTGGAAGGGGCTTCTCTTTTCGGGGATTACAGCATTTATTATAGAGCCTATCTTAGTCTGGATGGAATATTATCATATAATTAAATGGGAATATTTTTATTCGTTCCCCATATACTTCCTCAT
>JBEQAI010000288.1:0-5008 GCA_041640415.1 Ammoniphilus sp.
CTCCCTTTGAATCGATTCCGGTAAAGTTGACGGGGTTAAAGTCATCCCAATATGTTGCGTTGGATAAGATTAAAGGGGTTTCTTCTACTAATTCACGATATTCATGCTCGGTAAGATACTGATAGGCGTAGCGATTGAGGAAACGAATCCGCCAGATTCGCTTTCCTTGCCAGGAGAGAAAATGAGAGGCAAGCTGGTTGCATTTGACCTTTTGCTGATTGATGACTTTCTGGCAGGCTGGACAGTAAAAATCCATGATTCAAACCTCCTGAATGTAGTCGATCCTTGTCCTTATTATACAATAAATGGATAAAAAAATGGGGGAAGAGTCCAATTTTTTCACAATCCTGCGAATGCCAAGCATATAATACTACAACACCTCTCTACTACTAGGAACGGGAGTGTGATGGGGATGTTTAAGAGAAGTAAAGAGGATTGGTTCATTTTTTGGTTCTCTATTATCCTATTCGTAGTCTTAGTTATCGGTACGCTCTATCCCTAAAGAGGGTGTCCTAAAGGCATAGGACGCTCTTTTTTTTAAAAGAAAATGGAAACGGACACGGATTCCGTTATCTTCTGGTAAAATTTCCGACATGGGGAGATGGAACCTATGTCCACACAGCCCTTAGTTTAAACAATTTTTACCCATTTAAGGGGCTCAGTGTCCATAAGCATTCCAAAACAGAATAGAAATCGTGGTAAAAAACCAAGATATGAATATCAAGGTAAACACTCCTAATGAACAGGCCTGCATCCTGAACAAAATCCAATATTTTTTGAAAAAACGTGAAATGAAGAGAAAAGGATAAAAAATCAAGCAAATAGGACGGTTTTTTGTCACATAATCCTGGTAAGTGACTATAATTTATTATGGACTAATCATTTAAATGTGTTATACTAATGAACATAGAGAAATGGCGAATAGGATATATTTGATCCGAATTGGGAGGAACGACTAATGGATACAAAGCTAAGCTTAGAAGTTAATGAGGTACTTGCGGCGGGGAATACGCGCTTTAATCTATCCGTACCTCAATTAGTAGAAGCAGCGGTGCAAAGAGGAGAAGCGATGCTAACCGCCAGCGGAGCTCTTCGGGCAGAAACAGGAAAATATACGGGTCGATCCCCCAAAGATAAATTCATAGTTGATGAACCTACTGTACATGACCAGATTGCATGGGGACCGGTGAACCAGCCGATTTCTGCTGCAGCGTTTGATAAGCTTTATCAGGATGTACTTGAATACTTAAATGGGAAAGACTTGTTTGTTTTTGATGGCTTCGCAGGTGCCAATGAGACCTACCGTTTGCCTATTCGTGTAATTAACGAGTATGCATGGCATAACCTTTTTGTTCATCAGTTGTTTGTCAGACCAACGGCAGAAGAATTGAAGAGCCATGTTCCTGGCTTTACAGTCATCTCCGCTCCTGGTTTTGAGGCTACTCCAGCTCTTCACGGTACGAATTCCGAGACGTTTATTATGGTGAGCTTCTCTAAGAAGACGGTGTTGATCGGCGGGACCAAGTATGCAGGAGAAATGAAGAAGTCCATTTTCAGTGTCATGAATTACTTATTGCCGCAGCAACAGGTATTCCCTATGCACTGCTCGGCTAATGTGGGGGAAGCCGGAGACGTCGCCTTATTCTTTGGGTTATCCGGAACTGGAAAAACCACACTGTCTGCCGATCCGAACCGCCGTTTAATCGGTGATGATGAGCATGGATGGTCTGACCTTGGTGTGTTTAACATCGAAGGCGGCTGTTATGCCAAGACGATTAATTTAACCGAGGAAAAGGAACCACAGATTTGGAACGCGATCAAATTTGGATCTGTATTGGAAAACGTGGTGCTGGATGCAGAAACTCGTATTCCAGACTATGATAATGGAAGCTTAACGGAGAATACACGTGCAGCCTACCCGGTTGACTTTATTCCTGGTGCCATGATTCCAGGCGAAGCTGGCCATCCGAAGGTGATTGTGTTCTTAACAGCTGATGCATTCGGCGTATTGCCTCCGATCTCGAAACTGACCAAAGAGCAAGCGATGTACCATTTCCTATCCGGCTACACCAGTAAGCTTGCAGGTACGGAGCGCGGAGTAACCGAGCCGGAAGCTACTTTCTCCACATGCTTCGGAGCGCCGTTCCTACCGCTGCAACCAAGTGTATATGCGGAGATGTTAGGAGAAAAAATTACAACGCATAACGCTCAAGTTTATCTTGTGAACACGGGCTGGTCAGGTGGCCCTTATGGAGTAGGGAAGAGAATGAATCTTGCTTATACCCGCGCAATGGTAACAGCTGCGATCGACGGCAGCCTAGCTGAATCAGAATACACAGTTGATCCTATTTTTGGATTGTCTGTACCGACGGAAGTGGCAGGTGTACCGAGTGAAGTTCTTGTTCCACGCAACACGTGGGCGAATCAGGAAGAGTACGACCAAAAGGCAAAAGAATTAGCCGCTCGTTTCGCGAAGAACTTTACGAAGTTCCAAGGTGTATCGGATGAGATCTTAGGAGCAGGTCCAAAAGCGTAATACCGAAGAAAAAGGTACCGAGAGCATCGGTACCTTTTTTTATGTTCAGATGATTAATCTAGCTCTTGATACAAATACTATTCGATAGTACTATTAGGCAGAAATGTACAATCCTTGCTTAGTTTAAATTAGAAACACTTTTTAAACAAAAATATTTAAAAAATATGCAAATAGTGTTTCCTTGATTTAATTCTCTGATATACTATAATATAAAAGAGCTGATAATCAATTGAGAATGGATGACGAAGATTTCCAGTCAATTGTGAATAATGAATGGAGGATGAAGGTTAATGTCACAAGTGCCACATTTGAAAATAGAAGATTTAAGGGTTTCGATCGAAGATAAAGAAATCCTAAAAGGATTTAACCTAGAAATTAAGGGCGGAGAAGTGCATGCTATCATGGGACCGAATGGTACAGGGAAGAGTACCCTATCTTCGGCCATCATGGGTCATCCTAAGTATGAAGTAACGAGCGGTTCTGTAACCTTAGATGGGGAAGATGTATTGGAAATGGGAGTAGATGAGCGGGCTCGCAAGGGACTATTCCTTGCTATGCAATATCCAAGCGAGATTAGCGGCGTCACGAATGCTGACTTTTTGCGCAGTGCAATCAATGCTCGTCGCGGAGAAGGAAATGAAATCTCCTTAATGAAGTTCATCCGTGAAATGGAAAAGAAGATGAAGACTCTTGAGATGGATGAATCCTTCAGCCATCGTTACCTCAATGAAGGCTTCTCTGGTGGAGAAAAGAAGAGAAACGAAATTTTGCAAATGTTGATGCTTCAGCCTCGCATCGCTATTCTAGATGAGATTGACTCTGGCTTGGACATAGATGCCTTGAGGATCGTTTCAAATGGCGTAAATGACCTCTTAAGTCCTGAGGTAGGCGTTCTTGTGATTACTCACTACCAGCGCTTGTTGAACTATATTAAGCCTGATTTTGTCCATGTTATGATGCAAGGACGAATTGTCAAATCAGGTGGTCCTGAGCTAGCTGAACGTTTAGAAGCAGAGGGATATGACTGGATTAAAGAAGAGCTGGGAATTGTAGACGAAACAGTTGGCGCTGAAGCGTAGAGGGGGTGCTGACATGAGTGTAGATACTAAATTGCGATTTGACCGTGAAACCATCACCCAATTTTCCCAGCAATCCGGCGAGCCGGAATGGATGATGAGCCTTCGCCTTCAAGGATTAGAGCAATACGGAAGCTTGGCGCTTCCTAAGCTAGAAAAAACGAAGCTGGATAAGTGGAATGTCGACGGTTTTGTTCCTTTCCAGACGCACGAGGCCGTAACCGACGTTAAGCAATTACCTGAAGAGGTTCAGGCTCTGCTGGCCCAAGAAGAAGGTCAGCCGCGTGCGATTCTTGTACAGCATGATGCATCTGTTGTTTTCACCTATATTCCTGAGGAGCTTACAGCGCAAGGCGTGGTGTTCGGATCCTTGCAATCTGCATTGGCCACGCACGGGGAACTGATTCAACAGCACTTCATGCAAAAAGACAGCAAAGTGGATTCGCACAAGCTATCTGCCTTGCATACCGCCGTGTGGAGCGGAGGAGTGTTCCTGTATGTGCCTAAGAATGTGGAAGCTAAGATCCCCGTTCAAGCCGTCTACTATACAAGCGGAAAAGATGCAGGATTATTCCCTCATGTGACGATTATTGCTGAAACTCATAGCTCCGTGTCGTATACTGATACGTATGTGAACCTTGCCGACGCAGAGGGAGTACACAATGGCGTAGCGGAAGTTCATGTTAAGCCTGGAGCGAAAGTAAGATATACGTCTGTTCGTACCTTCGAGCAATCTGTAACGGATTTTATTTTCCGCCACGCTACCGTTGAACAAGATGGTCGTATGGAGTGGGTTCTAGGGGAAATGAACGACAGTGACACCGTCACACAGAATACTACCCATTTGCTCGGTAATGGATCTACTGTAGACTCCAAACTTGTAACGATTGGTTCAGGAACACAAAAAGAAAATGTCGTATCCAAGGTCGTACACACAGGTAAGCATTCTGACAGTCAGCTTCTTGTAAAGGGAGTATTAAAGGACGAGGCTACCGCTATTCTTAATGGGCTTACCTTTATCGAAAAGGGAGCAACAAAGTCTAATGGGGAACAGGCCGAGAATGTGCTGATGCTAAGTCCGAAGTCTCGTGGGGATGCTAATCCTATTCTACTTATTGACGAAGATGATGTGAAAGCAGGCCATGCTGCAAGTGCAGGCCAGATCAATCCACTGCAAATTTTCTACTTGATGTCCCGCGGATTGACGAAGGCAGAAGCTCAACGCTTGATCATCAATGGATTTGTGGCGCCGGTAGTAGATGAGATTAAAGAGTCGGGTGTTAGAGACCTTTTGGAAAGGACAATTGAGAGGAAAGTGTCCCGATGAATATTAAAGAGATCAAGTCCCAGTTTCCTATCTTAAATCAAGAAATCAATGGGCATCCATTGGTTTACT
>JBEQAI010000289.1:0-5007 GCA_041640415.1 Ammoniphilus sp.
ATCCTGGAGGTTGATGTGCCCAATCGTAAGGTCACTGCACATGTGATGGAGGGGCTGATTTAGGTTGCGTATTGACATATTAACTCTTTTTCCTGAGATGTTTACTGGTGTGTTGGGAAGCAGTATTCTCGGTAAGGCAGCGGAAAAGGGAATTGTGGAATATCATACGTTGAATTTCAGGGAGTTCTCCGTAAACAAACATGGGCAGGTGGATGATTATCCTTACGGGGGAGGAGCAGGCATGGTGCTGCGCCCCGAGCCTTTATTTGACGCGGTAGAATCGTTGCAGCAGGATCTTGAGAAGAAGCCGAGGGTAATCCTGATGTGCCCTCAAGGGGAACGATATACTCAACAGAAGGCAGAAGAGCTGGCAAAAGAGGAGCACTTGATCTTTCTTTGTGGTCACTATGAAGGATATGATGAGCGTATTCGGCAGCATTTGATCACAGATGAAATTTCGGTTGGAGATTTTATCCTTACAGGCGGAGAGCTCCCTGCCATGACCATTATCGACAGTATAGTAAGGCTATTACCGGGAGCATTAGGCAATGAGAGCTCTGCTCATACGGATTCGTTCAGTACAGGATTATTAGAACATCCGCATTATACCCGTCCGGCTGAATTTCGCGGTTGGAAGGTGCCCGATGTGTTAGTGTCCGGACATCATGCCAAGATAGAGCAATGGAGGAAAAAAGAATCCTTAAAACGAACGCTGCAGCGGCGACCAGATCTTCTTCCATCTATCCTCGAGCAAGAACCTGAGCTACAGAAGCTTCTGGAGGAAATACAAAAAGAAGAACGGCAAAACTAGGTCGTGTTTTTGCTCTTGATAAGAGAGTCTATATGTGTTAGAATGTCTTTTGTTGGGCTTTTAGCCCGTATTACGGTGGTCCGCTGTCGAAGAGGCATTTCCTCACGATATGAACGCTGGTTGGAAGGAGGAAATTACTATGAAGCAAATTTTGCGTGACATTACTCAAGAACACCTAAAGTCTGATATTCCTGCATTCCGTCCTGGGGACACTGTACGTGTTCACTTGAAGGTTATCGAGGGACAGCGTGAGCGTATTCAGATCTTTGAAGGCGTAGTGATCAGACGTCGCGGAACAGGTGTAAGCGAAACTTTCACTGTTCGTAAAGTTTCTTATGGTGTAGGTGTTGAGCGTACATTGCCTCTTCACTCCCCTAAGATCGATAAGATTGAAGTAGTACGTTACGGTAAGGTTCGTCGTGCGAAGCTTTACTACCTACGTGAGCGCGTGGGTAAGGCAGCTCGTATCAAAGACCGTCGTCGATAAGGCTGGAGAGGAGCTTGGTAACAAGCTCCTTTTTCGCTTTACAGAATAAGAATGTATTAACTTCCCTGAGCTATCTCCTTATTCTGCATAATTCGATTATCATCCTGTTACAGAAGCAATTTTTGTCCCCAAAGGGAAAAACTTCCTCTTAAGGCGGTCTGACTACCCTGAATAACTTCGATAGATAAATTACTATTAATTACTAATTTAAAGGACCATTTTACATATGATTTATTATATATGCTTTAGTTAGGGAGGAGAAAGGTATGGAGCACCAAGACCCGAATCAGCAGGAACAGGTGGTCAAACCAGAGAAGCCCAAAAATGAAATTTGGGAATGGCTGAAGGCACTAGCGATTGCTGTGGTTTTAGCTTTTATTATTCGTTCCTTCTTATTTGCTCCTTTCGTCGTCGATGGGACTTCCATGATGCCTACCTTGCAAGATCGAGAGCGGCTCATTGTTACGAAACTCATTTATTTTATCCAACAGCCATCACGAGGCGATGTAATCGTTTTTCATGCAACACAGGAAAGAGACTATATTAAGAGGGTCATTGCTGTAGGCGGCGATAAAATCGAAATGAGAGATGATCAGCTTTATTTGAATGATCAGCCTATAGAAGAACCCTATCTTGAAGAGTATAAGCTTCAGGCAAAAGCTGAAGGATATCCCCTTACCAATGATTTCGGGCCTATAGACGTGCCAGAGGGTGAAATCTTTGTAATGGGGGATAATAGGAGAAATAGCAAGGATAGCCGTGCCATTGGTACAGTACCTTTAGAAAGTGTTGTGGGAAGAGCGGACGTGGTATTCTGGCCGCTAACGGACTTCCGTTTCCCGAATAAAACAGACAAATAAGCAGGTGAGCAGTATGACGATTCAGTGGTTTCCGGGGCATATGGCGAAAGCCCGCAGACAAGTAACGGAAAAACTGAAGTTGATTGATGTTGTGATTGAGCTGCTGGATGCAAGACTTCCTTTGTCCAGTCGCAATCCTATGATTGATGAGATTGTGAAAGATAAGCCTAGACTGGTGCTCCTAAACAAAACGGATTTAGCGGATCCCGCGATTACCGATCAATGGATTGAGTATTTCCGTGGCCAGCAGCTTCAAGCTCTAGGCATTGACGCCTTGTCGGGACGCGGCGTTCATCGGATACCGGAACAGTGCCGGAAGCTAGTAGAACCGATTATGGAAAAACGGCGCGCCAAAGGGATGAATGATCGAGCAGTACGGGTGATGATCCTAGGGATTCCTAACGTGGGAAAGTCTTCCTTAATCAACAGGCTAGCTGGAAAAAAGGTTGCTCAAACGGGAGATCGTCCAGCCGTAACGAAATCACAGCAATGGGTAAAAATGACGGATGGATTAGATTTGCTGGATACACCCGGAATCTTATGGCCTAAATTTGAAGACCCGTTGGTCGGATATCGCTTAGCTGCGAGCGGGGCAATTAAAGACGAGATCCTTGATGTCGGGGAGGTATCTCTATTCGTCACAGAGTACATGAGAATGTATTACCCTGAACAGCTGAAAGAACGATTTAAAGTCACGGATATCCCGGAAGACAGGATCGAATTATTAGAAGAAGTCGGAAGAAAGCGCGGATGCATCATGGGGCGAGGTCAAGTGGATTACGAAAAGGTCGCTCAGCTCATTTTGCGTGAGCTTCGTTCTGGCAAGATGGGGACGATCTCATTAGAGAGACCGAATGATCAGTTCTCCATTGAAATCCTGCAAACGGAACTAGCCGAAACATGATACAATAGAAGGGTGCTCACCTCAGGTGGGGACCCTTTTTTGCTAAGTGTAACTAAGTCAGGTTGCCTTCGCCTATACACCATAAGAAGGGATTCAAACAGTATGATTCCAATACATAAGCTTACGATTAGTCAGATCAAGGAATTATTAAACGGTGATAACTTAGACGCTGCGGTAGCCGATCGTCTTGCTCAAGATGAACGGCAGGGTGTGCAGCAATTATGGAAGCAGTACCAGAAGAGGTTAGACCGAGCTCGACAGCTGCATGAGCAGTGGGAGAGAATGACCATCCAGGAAAAGCAGTTAAGGCTGTCAGGACATCGTTATATCGCCGGGGTTGATGAGGTTGGGCGGGGTCCTATAGCGGGTCCTGTGGTGGCAGCAGCTGTAATCTTACCTGAAAATTTTTATCTAGCAGGACTTAACGATTCTAAAAAAATCTCCCCTTCACTAAGAGAAAGCTACTACGAAGTCATCACGAGCCAAGCGGTGGCTTACTCAGTTGCCTTCTCATATCCCGAAGAAATTGATCAGTTAAACATCTATCAAGCTACGATGAAAGTGATGAGAGCCTGTGTGACCGGGCTGACCCATAAACCGGACATCTGTCTAGTGGATGGATTAGAGGTTAAGGAGTTTCCTTTGCCCCAGTTAGCGCTGGTAGGTGGGGATGGCTTAAGCGTTTCAATTGCAGCAGCCTCCATCGTCGCTAAAGTGACGCGTGACCGGTGGATGACGGAAGCTGCCGCAAAGTATCCCTACTATGGGTTCGATCGCAATGCTGGATATGGTACAAGTGAACATCTTGCTGCCATTTCGCAGCACGGGCCTTGTCCCCTTCATAGGATGACTTTTGCAGGTGTAAAGGAATGGACCCAAGCCACTTAAGAGGGTGAATGTATGATTAACGGATCTTTGCTGCGGGTGCTGCTCCAACACCCCTCGTCATTGGGGCGAGCTCAAATGGATCTGCAGCCAGGGCAACAGATTAAAGGAAAAGTACTAGAACTTCTTCCCGGGAATCAAGCGATGTTGCATCTGCTGGGGATGAAACTGATCGCTCAATTGGAGACACCCATCGAGCCGGGTAAGCTCATCTGGTTTGAAGTAAAGGAAAATCAACAGAAGCTTGTCCTTAAAGCACTTTCCCAAGATGACACTCGTTCGCTAGCCATGACTCAACAGCAGCCTGTCCATCCTTCCGTAGATTCGTCTAGTACCTTGTTTTGGCACTTTCCTCTTCCTTCTATGGAGGGCCATTCGTTTGTCCAGATCGAAGGAAAGAAAGAGCCGGATGGACAGTTAGATCCTTCGGATTGTCACCTTCTTTTTGTTTTGCAGCTTCCGTATCTAGGGCACTTGATTCTCGATCTGAAAATTAATAACCGCATGACTGTCATTGAACTCTCGGGAGATGAGGAAGAACTTAAAGATCTTGTTCCCTCTTTTAGCGAAGAGCTTCAACCTGTACTAGAAGAATTAGGGTATCCACTGTCTAGTATAAAAGTCGTCACGCATCGGTCTAATTTAAGTCCTAGTTTACAAATATCGCAAGCGCCGTATCGAGGGGTGGACGTCCGCGTATGAACTCAAACCATAAAAGAACTGCAGTCGCTCTTTCCTATTCAAGTGGGGGCTTAGAGGCACCTATCGTGTCGGCTAAAGGACAAGGGACGGTTGCCGACGCCATCGTCCATAAAGCAATGTTGCATGGGGTTCCCCTACAGGAGGATAAAGCGCTTGTTGAGTTGCTTTCTAAAATAGAGCTTAATCAACAGATTCCGCCAGAGCTATATCAAGTAATTGCTGAAGTCTTAGCCAGCGTTTATAGGATGGAGAAGAGGGCGAGGAGTAAAAGTGAACGGACGTGATAAAGAGTGGGGGCGTCTCGGTGAAACCGTAGCTGCTCGGCATTTAGAAGAGCGGGGTTATGTCATATTAGAAA
>JBEQAI010000290.1:0-4962 GCA_041640415.1 Ammoniphilus sp.
GTATCGAATTCAATTCCAGATCAGGCAATGGAGATAAAAGATGGGATAGGGGACTAACAATGGAATGGATTAGCTATAGAATGAGTATTTTTATGAAATTCACTCTCCAATGTTTAATAGGACAGACTACTCAAAAGTTCACGTCTTTAATTCAATATGCCGATACAACTGAAGACTTGATCCGTAATGAATTAGACAAGTACCCTCCGCTACCTGGAAACATTCGCTTTGTCCCCAGAAGTAAATACCAGGATGAAGTCAAGAATGAAATTCAAGGTTATAAATTTTTATATTTAGTTCGTTTAGACGTAGACGACATGTATATTAATACCTACATTCAACAATTGCATGAAGTAAATCCAGATAGCGCAACGAAGGCATTAATTTGCAAGAAAGGGTATCTTTATGACTTTAAGCATCATCGTCTTGCTGCAGTTAAGCGGAAATCACCTCCATTTTATACCTTTATATATAAAGTAAAAGATTACCTTTCCGGGTACCGTCATCGAATACCAGGAAAAGGGGGCCATGGCAGGGTGTTTAAGCTTCCTCACGAAATAATGAAAGGCAGAAATTATATGGTTGTCGTACATTCAATGAATACAGTAAATACTTTTCGATTAAAGAAGAAAAGAGATTATATTATACAATCAGAAAAGATTCCCAATATCTTAAAGAAATTTATAAAGGATTTTAATCCTTAGATGCAAGAAATGACCACAATATGTGGTCATTTCCCATTTATTCATCAATTCGCCTCACGACATAAAACAGCTTAGATGATACATAATCGACTGTTTGATTTATATCTTTGTTCAACATACGATCAATGATATGCTGAGGGACCGTCCACTCACATTGGTACTGAGAAAAACGGTATATCGCATCCCCGACCACTTCCAAATCTATTCCTTTTTTGGACAAGCCGTTTTGCAGGATTTCCACATTTTGCATTCTTATGGTCCCCCTCACTCTTAATTTCTCTCCGGTTCTATTATACTACTAGAATGAGGGTTTGTGGGGTGGTATTGTTGGATATAAAATGATTTTTTTTATCTTCTAGGGCAACAAAATGGTCTGACCCGCTTGAATCGTAGCTCCATTGAATCCATTTTTCTCTTTAATCAATCGAACCGCTTCTTCTCGCGACCGCTCCGGATAATATTGTCCGGCGATGGCCCACAAGGTATCGCCGGACTTCACGGTATAAAGCATGGCTTCCGGCTTCGCAACGAGCGAACTTTGTCCCGTTTGTTGCTGATTTAGCACCACAGCTTGTCCTTCCCGATCGGCAAACAAGGAAAGAGTAGTCCAAAAGATAAACAAAATGGATATGGAAATGAGTAAGATCATGCCTTTGTTGGACAGATGAGTACTTAGGCGTTCCTCTTCCTGCCCAGCTTCCTGTGCATTGTGCTTGTCCCACTGAGTGTAGAAATGAATTTGCATATCCGTTTTCCCCCTCTTGCTTTGTCCTATTGCTATCTTATGAGCAAGAGGCGGAGGATATGACGGATTTAATAGTTCGCTAGTTTTCTAGACTTACAATGGCAATAACCACTCTTCGGTTTTTCTGCCTTCCCTGTGGCGTATTATTGGGCGCAATGGGTCGAGTATCCCCATACCCTATGGCTACAAATCGAGTCGGCTTAAGTCCGTGTCGTTCAATAAAAAACCGAACCACTCGACTTGATCTTGCAGAGGAAAGCTCCCAGTTTGATGGGAAAACAACATTGGATATAGGGAGATTATCCGTATGCCCTTCAATCATAATATGGTTAGGCAGGGTCTGAAATAGCTCTGCCAACTTGTTTAAAAACGGAACCCCATTCGGAAGTATTTCCGCTTCACCCGAACGGAACAGCAAACCATCCTGTAATACAAGCTCTACTCCCTGAGGGGTACGCGTTGCTTGAACCCTGGTTTCCAGTTCGTTTTCCTTAAGGAATTCTTGAACTTTTTTCGTCATTTCATCCAGCTCCTGCTGGTTTTTTCTCTGAATCTCCGCATCTCGAGTAGGTCTCTCCAGTGCCACTTCATTATTCGGATCCTTCTGGACTTCCTCTCCTCTGACCATCTTCCCTTGGGTATCGAATTCAATGATAGAATGATTGTATTCAAAGGTTGCTTTGTTAGTAAAGGACTCAAGAAAGGCTCGGAACTTCTTTGCATCCAATTCGGAAAAGGCAAAGAGCAATACGAAAAACACGAGAATCAGTGTCATCAAATCGGAGAACGTCGTCATCCACATCGGGGCGCCCTTAGGCGGATCTTTTTTTTTCCGCTTGCTCATGCTACTCATCTTCTCCTTTTACCGCATCAGGCTTCTTTCTGGCTTCTGGCGGCAGGTAAGAGGAAAGCTTTTCTTCTAATACCTTAGGGTTAATTCCTGAAGTAATGCCGATAATGCCTTCTATCATAATTTGCTTGACAAAAACTTCTTCCTCTGTGTTTTGGGCCAGTTTGTTGGCGATGGGGATAAAAATGAAATTGGCCATGACTGAACCATAGAAGGTGGTGATCATCGCAACAGCCATGGCAGGACCTAAGCTGGACGGATCACTTAAATTGCGAAGCATGAGCACTAGTCCAATCAAGGTTCCAATCATCCCCCATGCGGGAGTCAGCTCTCCTGCTTTCTCAAACAAGGCGCGTCCGCGCCCATGTCGATCCTCGAGTGCCGCGAGCTCAGCATCCAAAATTTCACGCAGTGCTTCCTGCTCCGTACCATCGACCGCTAGAGTGATTCCCTTCTTAATGAAATCATCTTGCATCGCTTCCATCTGTTCCTCTAGGGCAAGCAATCCTTCTCGTCTAGCCGTGGTGGCCAGCCCGACAAAGTCATCGACCAGCTTGCCGAGATCGTAATCTCTAGAAGAAAACGTTTTTTTCATGATGGGAAACATTCTCTTAAGGCCATCCATCCGAAAGGAAATGAGCATCGAGCATATGCTCCCCCCTATAACGATGAGGATGGAGGGAATATCTAAGAATCCACGTGCTCCAGCTAACCCCCCGGCTACAAAGATGGAGGCAACAAGGATCACACAACCTGCTGCAATACCTATTATCGTGGCGATATCTTTCTTTTGCATCTGTTTCTCTCCCTAGATGAACTACCCTACCATTCTAACATATCTATTATCTATTAAATCGGTTAAAATGGAGCGAAACTTAAATATAATTTTAGGAAAAAAATAAGCTTATCGAGCAGTACCCAACTCGATAAGCCTTTTATTATAGGATCAATTGATACGCGTCCCTGGCCATTATCAATTCCTCGTTTGTAGGAATCACCATAACTTTTACAGGAGAAAAGCGACTGTTGATGAAGCGTTCCCCACTTTTCATATTCGCCTCCGGATCCAAATAGACACCGGCATATTCCAGTCCAGTACAGATCCTCTCACGAATTTCTGCGCTGTTCTCGCCAATCCCGGCTGTAAAGATAATGCCGTCTACTCCATTGAGTCGGGCTAAATATAAGCCGATAAAGGTGTGTAGCTTCGTCGTAAAGATGTCGATAGCTAATCGGCAGCGCTCGTTACCTTCCTCTGCTCCTTTTAGAATCTCGCGGATATCATTGGAAACCCCAGATATCCCCAGCAACCCACTGTTCTTGTTTAGAATTTCTATGGCTCCATGAACATCCGTCTGTTCAATATCTGCCAAATAAGGCACGATACCTGGGTCAATATTCCCACTGCGCGTACCCATGCTGACTCCCGCCAGCGGTGTCATTCCCATGGAAGTATCATACGATCTACCATAGCGGATAGCCGTAACAGAGACCCCGTTACCAATGTGGCAGCTAATGAGTCGCAGCTTTTCTTTAGGGATTTCCATCATTTCTTCTGCCCGCTCCATCACATACCGATGGCTGGAGCCATGAAAACCATATTTGCGTATCTTATGGTTCTCATAGTATTCATACGGGATGGGGTAAATGTAGGATGAAGGCGGCATCGTTTGATGAAATGCGGTATCAAAAACAGCCACCTGGGGTAAACCAGGAAATAATTTTTCCGCCCACTCAATTCCTAGCAAATTCACAGGGTTATGCAGGGGGGCCAGCGGGGACAGCTTTTGAATAACTTCCTTCGTTTCTTCCGTGATCACAACGGAATGGGCAAACTCTTCTCCTCCATGAACAACCCGATGGGCTATCGCATCAATGGTATACGGCTTCATGGCATCAGCAATGCTCTGGAAATGTTGCCCGTAGTCTTCTTGCGTCACGCGCTCAATCGTACCGGATTCGCGAATCACCTTGCTTGGCATTTCATATAGCTTATATTTAATGGATGAGCTGCCGCAATTGAATAGCAAGATCGTCTTTGGGCTCATTACCCGGATTTCACGGCAAGCATCCACCTCAATGATTTCCACCAAGTCACCGTTTTTTAGGTTAGCCGCGTTGCCTTCATCGGTATCCACATGAAACTCCAACACATAGTTCTTATTCACCCGACATAGGACATTCTCGAGGATGACAGCACGCTCACCCTTCGTTTTCACACTGACAATGTCCTTGTCTTTCACCCCAATTTTTCTCGCATCCTCTTCATCCATATGGATATGGCGTACAGGTAAGATCACGCCCTCTTCTAGCTCCACCCGTCCCTTCGGACCTTCCAGTATGATCCCTGGAGACCCTTGAAGATCGCCCGAATCTCGAACAGGAGGTTGAACCCCAAGAATATAGCTATCCGTTTTAGAAATTTCTAATTGAGACTGCTTTCTTTCCGGTCCTAGAATTCGGACATGATGAATCCGTCCTTTAGGCCCTTCGATGGTCACGGTTTCTTCACATGCAAACTGGCCAGGCTGTTGCAAATCCTTTAATTTTTTCAGCTGATAGCCTCGGCCAAAGAGTTCCTCTACATGCTCTCTTGATAAATGAATATGGCGATTGGAAATCCCAACGGGAACTTTCATTTCATCCCTCCGTACTAAAAAAAA
>JBEQAI010000291.1:0-4960 GCA_041640415.1 Ammoniphilus sp.
TGGAATCAAGAAAGATCGGCAATCGAAGCTTTTACTCGATGTCGGTTCGGGGGAAGAAAAGGCTGGATGAAGCGGCAGCGCGGATTTATAAAATAGATAATCAGGGATGGGATGGCAAGTGGTGTATCGCAAGCTATACGATCCCGGAGGATCACCGCAAGCTGCGCGATGAATTGCGCAAGGAGTTGGCGTTCTTGGGGTTTGGGATGCTGACGAACAGCACGTGGATCTCGCCGAATGATCTGTCGGATCGGGTACGAGATATCACACAGGCTTATGAAATCAATGAGTATGTGGAGATCTTCTCGGCGGAACATCTGGGGTGGAGCAAGGCGCAGGAACTGGTTCAAAAATGCTGGAACCTCGAAGAGATTAACCAAGCGTATAAGGAATTCATTGATCAATATCAGCCAGAGTATGAGGCGCATGTGCAACAAACGAAACAAGGGAAAGAGATCGCAGACAGCCATTGTTTTGTAGAAAAGACCAAGCTAGTCCATCATTATCGGAAGTTTTTGTTTATTGATCCTGATCTTCCGAATGAATTGCTTCCTTCGGTTTGGTTGGGGCAGGAGGCAGACGAGTTATTTAAAAACTACTATAACTTGTTGAATCCAGGGGCTGTTCGATTCTTCGAAGACGTATATGAGCCGGTTCCGGTGTAAGTGAAGCCTTCTCATCAAGGCTCTAAAACTTTAAGGATTAGAGCCTTGATTAACAATAAAAATTGAGATCTATGTAACCGTATTCATTTTGGGTGGAGAGAAACAGGAGATTAGAAATCTTGGAACAAAGGGGGAACGGGAAGTGACTGAATTATTGCAGTATGTTGCGAATGGGTTGGTTTCTGGCGGGATTTACGCGATTGTAGCTGTCGGCTTCATCACGATCTATAACGTGAGTAAGGTTATCAATATGGCTCAAGGTGAATTCTTGATGCTTGGAGGAATGGTCACGGTTACGTTCATTAGTATGAACATTCCGTACGCGGCTGCTTTTATCCTCGCGGTCTTGCTGGTTACAGGTGTGGGAGTGGCCATCCAAAAAGGGATTATCGCCAATGCGAAAAATGCCAATCCAGTCAGCTTAATTATCCTAACGATCGGGATCTCGATTTTGATACGAGGTGTGGCTAGTTTATTCTGGGGGAAAGATCCTTTCGCGCTAGCCCCGCTTACCAGCAATGAACCGGTTACCTTCGCAGGTGTGAGTGTAGCTCAACAAAGTATCTGGGTTATTCTAACGGTCCTGTTGATCCTTCTCGGGTTGTGGTACTTGATGGATAAAACGATGTTAGGAAAGAAGATTAATGCCTGTTCGGTCAATCCGCTTGCGGCTCGATTAATGGGGATTAGTCCAGGAAAGATGACGATGCTGAGCTTTGCGATCAGCGCCGCGACAGGAGCGATTGCCGGAATTGTGATTGCCCCGCTGAGTGTAACTTCTTATGATATCGGCGTCTTGCTTGGAGTGAAAGGGTTTGCCGCAGCGATTCTTGGCGGCTTAGGGAATCCGTTAGGGGCGACAGCCGCTGGGTTTTTGTTAGGACTCTTGGAGTCGATGGGTGCAGGGTATGTGAGTTCAGGTCTTAAAGATGCGTTTGCTTTCTTGATCCTCATCGCGGTACTTCTGATTAAGCCAACCGGACTGTTCGGAGAACGCAGTGTTGGAAAAGGAGGACTATAATGTTTAAAGATGGAAAATTCAAAAAATCATATCTTGTTTATCTTTTGATTGTCATTCTTTTTCCTCTCTTTGTGAGTGATGATTACTACCAATCGGTCGCGGTTGTCATAGGGCTTCATGCGATCGTCGTTATCGGACTCTGTCTCGTCATGGGACTCACCGGACAGATCTCGATCGGACAGGCTGCGTTTTGGGGGATTGGCGCTTATACCTCGGCGGTACTGACCACGAAGTTTGGCATCCCGCCAGCCTTAGGATTAGTGGCAGCGGCACTTGTACCCGGATTCTTCGCTTATATCTTGGCTCGCGCCATTGCGGGCTTGCAAGGGTATTATCTAGCCATGGCGACGTTGGCTTTTGGCTATATGGTTCAAATCGGAATTACCGAGTGGGAATCGGTGACAGGGGGAGCGAACGGAATCATCGGCATTCCTTCCATCGGCTTCTTCGGCGAAACAGAGATCGGCATGTACTACTTGGTTTGGGGATTCGTAACCTTAGTGCTGATTTTCTCCTTAAATATTTTAAATTCCCGCGTGGGTCGCGCGTATCGAGCCATTCATAAGAGTGAGATCGCGGCCACTTCCATGGGGATTGATGTTCGTAAGTTTAAGCTGAGCGCGTTCGTGGTGAGTGGGATGTTTGCGGGAATATCGGGTGGACTCTACGCCCACTATATGGGCATCTTGGATCCACAGCCGTTTGGTATGCATGAATCGATCGTGTTTATCACGATGGTCGTCGTCGGCGGAATGACCAGCATCTGGGGAGCTCTGATTGGAACGGTCATTATTGAGATGATCAGTGAAGGTCTTGTTGCCGCTAGTCATGTGATTCCGGGCTTAAAAGGAGATATCGATACGATCGTGTTCGGAGCGATCTTGGTTCTGATCATGATGTTTATGCCTGAAGGCTTGGTGCCTCGCTTGCGCACTGCCTACTTGAAGCGCCAAGTGAAAAAAGCGGAACATGGCAAACAAAAGCAAAAAGAAAGGGAGACCGTGGCATGACACAAACACTTCTACACGTGCAGGGCATTACCATGGATTTTGGTGGGGTTCGCGCCGTCAACGATGTTTCATTTGATGTAAGCCCGGGTGAAATTGTGGCTTTGATTGGACCGAACGGGGCGGGGAAAAGTACGGTGTTGAACATGGTATCGGGCGTCCTGACGCCTACCCAAGGAGAGATCTTCTTCGAGTCGCATCGGTTGTCTCGGGTAAAGGGCTATGAGTACCCCACGCTGGGGATTGCCCGTACCTTTCAGAATCTGCAAACCTTTGATGATATGACAGTTTTAGAAAATGTCATGGTCGGTTTTCATTCTAACACCAAATCTGGTCTTCTTGCTTGCGGCTTAAAGCTTGGCTTCTCCCGCCGAGAAGAGCAGGACATGTATGATCGAGCCTATCAGCTGCTAGAGATGGTTGGCATCGCGACCTTAGGTCATTTGCAAGCCGGGAGCTTGTCCTATGGAAAGCTTCGTCTCATGGAGATTGCCCGAGCGCTTGCCACGAAGCCGAAGCTTCTCCTGTTGGATGAGCCAGCGGCGGGCTTGAACCATTCCGAAACGGCTGACATGACAAATATGTTCAGGGAGATTCGAAAACAGGGAACCGCCATTCTATTGGTTGAACATGACATGGACATGGTCATGAATGTAGCCGACCGAATCGTCGTCCTCGATCAAGGACAGAAAATTGCGCAAGGACTGCCTGAAGAAATTCAAGCCAATCCGAAAGTTATTGCCGCTTACCTCGGCGAGGAAGAGGAAGGAGGGGTATAGATGTCTGGTAAAACAGTGCTTCAAGTTCAAAATATGACTGCCCGCTATGGTCCCGTACAAGTCCTTCATGGCATTGACATGAACGTAAAAGAAGGCGAGATCGTCTCTCTCCTAGGGTCCAACGGGGCAGGCAAAACCACGTTGCTCAATTGCATCTGCGGGTTGCACGGGGCCAAGGCGGGAAGTGTAGAATTCTACGGGCAAGACATCAGTATCGTTCCGGCAGAGAAAGTCGTTTCCTTAGGGATGGCTCATGTTCCGGAGCGGAGGCAGATCTTCTCGACGTTGAGCGTCGAAGACAATCTTTGGCTTGGAGCCTCCCACCGGATGCCTAAAGTCAGCAAGAAAGAGATTCTCGCGGAGATGGATACGATCTATCAGCGCTTCCCCATTCTATCGGAGCGGAAATGGCAGATGGGAGGAACGTTATCCGGGGGCCAGCAGCAGATGCTGGCAATCGGGCGCGCCCTTCTTTCCCGTCCTAAGCTTCTCTTGCTTGACGAGCCATCACTAGGTTTAGCTCCTCTAATAGGAAAGGAAATTCTGCAAATTGTGCAAGAGATTCGCAACCAATGGGGAACGACGGTTCTTTTGGTCGAGCAGAATGCAAGAGCAGCCTTGGCGATTTCGGATCGGGCCTATGTGTTGAACACCGGTAAAGTGGCGATGGAAGGCAGTGCCCAAGAGGTCATGAAGGATCCGCGCGTTCAGTCTGCGTATTTAGGAAAGGCCCATGCTTAGGTGTTATGGCAAGATAACATAGATGAATAGATTAAAGGGGGATTTTAAAAATGAAGAAGCTTATTAGAAAAACACTTTTACCTGTCATGACGGCTTCCTTATTGGTGTTAACGGCTTGCGGCGGCGGTAACCAAGCTGCTCCTGCTTCATCCAGCGGTTCTGCGCCAGCAGCGAGCGAGTCGAAGGATCCAATTAAGGTGGGAGCGATCTTCTCTCTTACAGGAGCGAACAGTCCGTTAGGGGTACCGGAAAAGCAAGCGGTTGAACTGTTGGCTAAAGAGATTAATGAGGCTGGCGGCGTGAATGGACATCCGCTTCAGATCATTTTCGAAGATGATAAATCCGATAACACCGAAGCGGTTAAAGCGATTAAGAAACTCGTTTCCTCTGACAAAGTGGCAGCGGTGCTAGGCTCTTCCGGGAGCGGTCCGTCTTTAGGGATGGCCGAATATGCCTCCGCACAAAAGGTGACCATGATTTCCATGGCAGCAGCGGATCAGATTACCAATCCTGTTCGTGCAGGGATCTTTAAGACCCCTCATACGGACGTTCACGGAACGAAGCGCGTGTATAAATTTATGCAAGAGCAAGGCATGACGAAAGTGGCCATTCTTTATGATAGCAACCCGTATGGAAGCGGCTATGCGGTTCAATTGAAGAATTTTGCACCAGAATATGGCATTACCATCGTAGCGGAAGAGAAGTATGGCACGAAGGATCCGTCCATGAGCTCCCAGTTGACCAAGA